>NZ_JBGCCP010000017.1:0-232903 GCF_041262705.1 Catenulispora sp. MAP12-49
GCCCGAAGGCTGCTGCCGCTGCTGGATGCGCGGATGCTGCTGCTGGCCGATCGGGGATTCGACGCCGATGACTTCGCCGCCGAGGTGGCCGGCACCGGCGCGCAGTTCCTCATTCGTGCCACCGCCGCCCGCAACCCGCCGGTGCTGGCCCGGCTGCCTGACGGCTCCTTCCTGTCCCGGCTGGGCGCGCTCCAGGTGCGCGTCATCGACGTGGATGTGGTCGTGACCTTGGCCGACGGCACCCGCCATGCCGAGCGCTACCTTCTGCTCACCACGCTGACCGATGCCCGCACCGACCCCGCTGCGGTGCTGGTCGGGCTCTACCACGAACGCTGGGAGGTGGAGGTGGCGCTGCACGGACTGCGTCAGGGCCTGCTGGGCGGCCGGAACCTGCGCTCGATGGACCCCGTCGGCATCGAGCAGGAGATGTGGGCACTGCTGTGCCTCTACCAGCTGCTGCGCACCGCGATGGTGAACGCCACCGACACCGTCAAACAGGCCGACCCGGACCGGGCCAGCTTCACCTGCGCCGTCCAAGCCGCCCGCGACCAGATCATCCTGGCCGCCGGAATCAAGCCCACCACCGGTGCCGACGGACGCCTGGACCTGGTCGGAGAGATCGGAGCCGCGGTACTGGCCGAGCTGAACCCGCCGCGCCGCCCGCGGACCTGCGCCCGCAAAGTCAAATCCGGCCGCTCCCGCTACGCCTCCCTGCCACCAGGCGAATGGCGACCGGCGGCCAGCACCCCGATCACCGCCATCGCCATCGCCATCCACCAGCCACCACCACCGCCGACCCTGCCACAGGCCGCCGACCAGCCGAACCCGCACCGCACCACCCGCCGCGACCAAGTGAAAGCCTTCCTGGCCGCCAACCCCGACCGCGCCTGGCCCGCCCGACACATAGCCCACGCCCTGGGCATCACCGAACGCCACAACAGCTTCTGCGTCCAACTCTCCGAATGGGCAAGCCACGGCCACTTCACCAAAACCGCCCCAGCCACCTACACCATCACATAACCAGCCTTGACAGAGCCCTACCAAACCTTAACTACGCGGCATTGGGCCGGGCCGGTGGTGTCAAGCCGAGCGTTTCGCAACCCCGGGGCTTCCCCCCGGGTGGTGGACACACCTTGATCGGCCCTGGATGGGGCCTTGGAAGGGTGATCGTCTATGGTGTTCAAGCACTATTCGCCGGAGTTCCGTGCGGATGTGGTGGCGCTGTACTGGTCGGATCCAGCTCATACTCTCGGCAGTGTGGCCCGTGAGCTGGGGATCTCCCGGCAGTTGCTCCATCAGTGGGTGAACGGAGCCGCCGGGGTCGACCTTGCGGACATCGACGGCCGTGTGACCAGCACGGCCAGTACCGACCGGAAGACCGTGGACGACAGTACTACTGACCCCGGCCCTGACCAGTTGCAGGCGCAGTTGGCGGCGTTGCAGCGCGAGCTGGCACAGGCCCGCAAGGAGAACCGGAAGCTCGCGACCGAGCGTGACATCCTTCGTGCGGCAGCCCAGTTTTTCGCACAAGAGATGATCTGGTAGGCCGCTGCCAGTTCATCGAGGACCACTCGGATGCCTGGAGCATCAAGCGGCTGTGCCACGTGCTGAACGTGCCACGATCCTCCTTCTACAAGTGGCGTCTCGGCCGGGCCGGCCGCGTCGCGCGGGCCGCGGCGGACGCCGCCTTGGCCGAGACGATCAGGGGTATTCACCAGGAATGGTCGGGGACTTGGGGCTCCCCGCGGATCACCGCTGAACTGCGTGAGCAGCACGGCATGGTGATCAACGAGAAGAAGGTCGCGCGGGTGATGCGCGCCTTCGGCATCGTGGGGCTGCGGCTGCGCCGGCGGGCCACCACCACGATCCCGGACCCGGAGGCATCGAAGATCCCTGACCTGTTCAACCGGGACTTCACCGCGGACGCGCCGAACACCAAGTACATGGGCGACATCACCTACCTGCCCTACGGCGACGGGCAGTTCCTCTACCTGGCCTCGGTGATCGACTGTCACAGCCGCCGCGTTGCCGGCTGGTCGATCGCCGAGCACATGCGCACCGACCTGGTCGAGGATGCGCTCAAAGGCGCCGCGGCACTGCGCGGCAGCCTCGACGGCGTGATCTTCCACTCCGACCACGGCGCGCAATACGGATCAGCCCACTACGCCCAGCTGTGCCAAACGCTGGGTGTCACCCGCTCCATGGGCGCCATCGGCACCTCCGCCGACAACGCCGCCTGCGAATCGTTCCACGCCAGCCTCAAACGCGAGACCCTGCAGCGCCGCAGCCGATGGGACACCGCAGACCAGGCCCGCGCCGAAGTCGCCGACTGGCTCATGCGATACAACTCACGCCGACGACACTCCGCCAACGGCCAACTCAGCCCCATCGCCTACGAACACTCATATACACTCGCATTAGCTGCATAACCCCATGAAAAATGTGTCCACCTTCACGGGGGAAGGCCCCACAGCAGCGTGCGATCCGGCTTTACACCACCGGACCGGCCTGCTTCCGTCAGGCGACGACGCGGCGGGGGACCCGGAACACTGGCGACCACAAGCAGCACCGCCAGCAGGCAACGCAGCGCACCACGTACGAAAAGCAGGGCGACCACTCCCGGACCGACGGCAAACAGCAGGCCCGCAGCCCCACCCCCCCCGCTGTAGAGGCCCGCCGGAGGCCCTGCCCTTGACCTTGACTTCAGGCACCCACCAAACGCGGCAGACGGCCGCCGCCCCAACGCATGCGCAGTGACTCGGACCCACGCGCCCCCTTGCCCAGCCACAACCGCCGGCCGCCAGCGCGACCCGCGCCGCTCACCCGAACGGCGCCACCAGCGAACAAGCCAGAAGCGCCAAAAAAGAAAAAGAGGCGGGAACCGGCGCACACGGTCCCCGCCCCAGCACCCGCAGCCGGCTGCGATCGGCTCCAGGCGCGTCCCGCGTCAGTCGTCGCCGCGAGGGCTCCGAGCGCGGGCGATCGTGTCGCGCAGCCACAGGGCGCTGCGCTTGGGGGTGCGGGCCTGGGTTTCGTAGTCGCAGCGGACGATGCCGAAGCGCTTGTCGTAGCCGTAGGCCCACTCGAAGTTGTCCATCAGGGACCAGGCGAAGTAGCCGCGGATGTCCGCGCCGCGCTGGCGGGCCTGGGCCACGGCGGCCAGGTGGGTGGCTATGTACTCGGTGCGGTCCTGGTCGTCGACGAAGCCGTCGTCGTCGGGGACGTCGTTGTAGGCCGCGCCGTTCTCGGTGATGACCAGCGGGATGCCGGGGTAGTCCTGGCTGATGCGGACCAGGAGGTCGGCGAAGTCCTCCGGCATGACCTCCCAGTCGATGTAGGTCTTCGGCTTGTCGCCGAAGTCGACGGTGCGGGTCACCGGGCGGCCGGCGGCGTCGGTGGTGGAGCCGTCCTCGGCGTAGCCGGTGGTCTTCATCGAGCGGTAGTAGTTCACGCCGAAGGTGTCCAGGGGCGCGGCCATGATCTCCAGGTCGCCCTCCTCGATCGGGATGGCGACGTCGACCGCTTCCAGGTCGGCGAGCAGGTCCTGCGGGTAGGTGCCCTTGAACAGCGGGTCCGTGTACATCCGGAAGTGCAGGGCGTCGCCGCGGCGCGCGGCCTCGACGTCCACCGGGTCGGCCGAGGCCGGGACCGAGTTGCCCAGGATGTGGGTGATCGCCAGGTCGATCGGGCGGTCGGCGGCAGCCGCCGCGGCGCGCAGCCGGCGGGTGGCCAGGCCGTGGCCGAGCAGCAGGTGGTGGATCGCCGCGATGCCGTCGGCGAAGTCCTTGCGGCCCGGGGCGTGCACGCCCTCGACGTAGCCCAGCCACGCCGAGCACCACGCCTCGTTCAGGGTCGTCCAGTGCTCGACGCGGTCGCCGAGGCGCTCGTAGACCAGCTCGGCGTAGTCGGCGAAGCGGAAGGCGGTGTCGCGGTTCGGCCAGCCGCCGGCGTCCTCCAGCTCCTGCGGCAGGTCCCAGTGGTACAGCGTGAGCCACGGAGTGATCCCGGCGCCCAGCAGCTCGTCCACCAGCCGGTCGTAGAAGGCCAGGCCGGCGGGGTTCGCAGGTCCCTGTCCCCCGGGCTGCACGCGCGGCCAGGAGACCGAGAAGCGGTAGGTGTCGACGCCGAGCGACTTGATCAGCCCCACGTCCTCCGGCATCCGGTGGTAGTGGTCGCAGGCGACGTCGCCGTCCTCGCCGTTGTCGATCGCGCCCGGAACGCGGCAGAAGGTGTCCCAGATCGACGCGGTCCTGCCGTCCTCATTCACCGCCCCCTCGATCTGGTACGCCGAGGTCGCGACGCCCCACCGGAAGTCGCGGGGAAGCTCCAAAGACATGGTTCTCCTCAATGATCCTTAACAAACTGACTAAGTCAGCTCACGCAGAAGGGTGCAAGTAGCAGGCCACGGACCGTTCCGGATCGGTGACCGGCCGGACCAGCGGCGGCGGCGAGGCGCCGCAGGGGTCGAAGGCTTTCGGGCAGCGCGGCTGGAACGCGCAGCCGGCCGGCATGGCCCGCAGGTCCGGGGGCGAGCCGGGGATGCCGGCCAGCTCCCGGCGCGGGCCGCGCAGGGCGGGGAAGGAATGCAGAAGACCGTCGCTGTAGGGGTGCAGGGACTTGTCGTAGAGCTCCATGGCCGGGGCCTGCTCGACGATTCGGCCGCCGTACATGATGGCGATGCGGTCGCTGAACTCCACCAGCAGCGACAGGTCGTGCGTGATGAAGATGACGGAGAAGCCCAGCTGCTCCTTGAGCTTGGACAGCTGCCGCATGATCTGCCGCTGCATCACCACGTCCAGCGCGGTGGTCGGCTCGTCCATGATGACCACCCGCGGCTCCAGGGCCAGCGCCATCGCGATCATCACGCGCTGGCGCATACCGCCGGAGAGCTGGTGCGGGTAGCTGTCCAGCCGGTCCTTGGCGATGCCGACCAGGGTCAGCAGCTCGGCGGCGCGCGTGATCCGTTCGAGCTTGGTGGACTTCGGCCGGTGCTCGGCGATGACGTCGGTGAGCTGCGCGGCCACGCTGGCCACCGGGTTCAGCGAGTTCATCGCGCCCTGGAAGACGATCGACAGCTCGCTCCAGCGGAACGCGCGCAGCTCGTTGTCCGTCATCCGCAGCAGGTCGACCGGGTCGCCTTGCTCCGGGTGGTAGAGCACCGACCCCCCGGCCACCACCCCCGGCGGCGGCAGCAGCCGGGTGGCGCCGTAGGCCAGGGTCGACTTGCCGGAGCCGGACTCCCCGGCCAGGCCCAGGACCTCGCCGCGGTTGAGCGTCAGGTCCACGGTGTTGACCGCGCGCACCGACTGCTCGCCGACTCCGTAGTCGATCGACAGTCCCTTGATCTCCAGGACCGGGCTCATCGGCCGCCGCCCCCTTCTCCACTGTCCGTCCGCGGCGAGAGCACCGGGGTGAAACCGATCCGCATCCGGGCCTTGCGGCCGTCGGCGGTGCGGACCACGGCCTTGGCCCCGCCGCGCAGCCGCGGGTTGACGATCTCGTCGATCCCGAAGTTGACCAGTGCCAGCGCCGTGCCCAGCAGGGCGATGCACAGCCCGGCCGGCACGAACCACCACCACGCGCCGATCGCCAGCGCCTGCTGGCCCTGCGCCCAGAAGAGCACCTCGCCCCAGTTCCATTCGGAGATGCCGGAGACGCCGACGTAGGCCAGCGCGATCTCGGTCATCACGGCGAACATCACGGTGCCGATGAACGAGGAGGCGATGATCGCGGTGAGGTTGGGCAGGATCTCGGCCACCACGATGCGCCAGGTGGACTCGCCGTTGGCCTTCGCGGCCTGCACGAAGTCGCGGTTGCGCAGCGACAGCGTCTGGGCTCTGAGCAGCCGTGCGCCCCAGGCCCAGGAGGTGCAGCCGATGACCAGCGCGATCGCCCAGTCCCCGGAGTTCGGGATGACGTTGGTGACGATCACGATCAGCGGCAGCGCCGGGATCACGATGAAGACGTTGGACAGCGTGGACACCGAGTCGCCCCAGAACCCGACCAGGTAGCCGGAGGTGACGCCCACGAGCACGGCGATCGCCGTGGCCAGGAAGCCGGCGAAGAAGCCGACGAACATCACCGAGCGGGTACCGACCAGGATCTGGCTGAAGATGTCCTGGCCCAGGTGGGTGGTGCCGAACAGGTGCTTGGCCGACGGGCTCTGCAGGATGTCGTTGCTGCGCTTCGAAGGATCGAAGGGAGCCAACGAGGCGCCGAAGAACGCGACGAAGGTGAACACGAGCAGCATGCCCAGGCCGATCGAGACCTTGGCGCTCGGCATACGGAAGCGGAACCTCGGCCTCCCGGCCTTCGCCGCCGCCGCCGGCTGCGCGGACACCACGACTGGCTGACTCGCCCTCCCGTCACCCACCACCGCCCGTTGAGGAGACGCTTCGCGTCGCTGATTCATTGGTCACCCCTCCTTTCGCGTACGCGGGTCGAGCACCATGTAGGCGAGGTCGGCCAGGAAGTTCGCGGCCAGCACCGCGACCGTCACGACGAGGAAGACACCCTGGATCAGCGGGTAGTCGTGCCCTGAGATGGCGTTGATCAGCTGCAGGCCGACGCCCGGCAGCGAGAACACCTGCTCCACCAGGAACGTGCCGCCGACCACCAGGCCCAGGGCCATGCCGAAGCCGGAGACCGAGGGCAGCAGCGCGTTGCGGGCCGCGTACTTGGTCATCACGCGCGTCCCGGACAGGCCCTTGGCGTGCGCCACCGTGATGTAGTCCTCGGCGGTGACCGTGACCATCATGTTCCGCATCGACAGCAGCCAGCCGCCGACCGAGGTGACGATGATCGTCAGGGCGGGCAGGATCATGTGGTTGAGGATGTCGCCGGCGATGGACCAGCCCGGCGTGTTGCCGACCGTGTAGCCGCCGGACGTGGGCAGCCCCAGGGGGCCGGCGAGCCAGGCCACGGTGATCAGGCCGAGCCAGAAGTACGGGATCGATGACAGGAACGAGGTCGCCGGCAGCAGGCCGTCCACCCACGTGCCGCGCTTCCAGCCGGCGAGCACGCCGAGGCCGGTGCCGATCAGGAACGCCAGGATCGTGGTGGTGCCGATCAGCCCGAGCGTCCAGGGCAGCGCCGAGCTCAGGACCGAGGTCACCGGCTCGGGGAAGTTGCCGAAGCTGATGCCCAGGTCGCCGTGCGAGAGCTGGACCAGGTAGTGCCAGTACTGGGAGGCCAGGCTCTGGTGCTTGTCCAGGCCGAACAGGATGTTCAGGGACTCCACGGCCTTGCTGTCGACCTCGCCGCGGCGCTGCTCGATCAGCGAGTCCACGGCGTTGCCGGGGATCATGCGCGGGATGAAGAAGTTGATGGTGATGGCGGCCCAGAGGGTGAACAGGTAGAAGCCGAGGCGGCGGGCGAAGAACTTCACGGCTCGGCTCCTTCCAGGTCGGGCGCTTCGGGATCGGGTTCGGTGGCGGGGGCGGACACGAGCGCGGTCGCGGGCTCGGACTCGGGCTCGGTTGCCGGCTCGGTCGCGGGCTCGGGCTCGGACTCAGTCACGGGCTCAGTCGCGCTCGCAAGCTCGATCCCGGATGCGTTTTCGGCGCCCGCGACCTCGGCGGTCTTCGCGCCCTCGCCCTGCCCGTCCTCGAACAGCCAGCAGGCGACCCAGTGGTCCGGCGCGTCGCCGACCAGCGTCCGCTCCGGCACCTTGGACCGGCACACTTCCATCGCCTTCGGGCAGCGCGGGTGGAACCGGCAGCCGGCCGGCGGGTCGATCAGGCTCGGCGGCTCGCCGGTGTCCTCGTCGTCGAGCACCGGTCCGCCGCGGACGCGTTCGGGGTCCGGCGCCGAGTGGATCAGCAGGTGCGTGTACGGGTGCGCGGGGTTCTGCGTCACGGTCTCGGAGTCGCCGCCCTCGACCATGCGGCCGGCGTACATCACCAGCGTCTCGTCGGCGAAGTAGCGCGCCGAGGCGATGTCGTGGGTGATGTAGAGCACTGCCAGGTCCAGGCGCGACTTCAGGTCGGCCAGCAGGTTCAGCACGCCCAGGCGGATCGACACGTCGAGCATCGAGACCGGCTCGTCGGCCAGCAGCGCCTCCGGGTCGGCCGCGAGCGCCCGGGCTATGGAGACGCGCTGGCGCTGGCCGCCGGACAGTTCGTGCGGGTACTTGTCCAGGTACAGGTTGGCCGGCGTCAGCTGCACCCGGCCCAGCAGCTCGACCAGCGACTCCTCGCCGGTGTAGCGGCCGTGGATCTTCAGTGCGCGGGTCAGGTGGTGGCGCACGGTGTGCACCGGGTTCAGCGACGCGAACGGGTCCTGGAAGATCAGCTGCACCCGGCGGGCGTAGGCCTTGAACTGCCGTCCGCCCTTCACCGCGGTGGAGACCCCGCCGATGCGGATGTCGCCGCCGGTGCGCGGGTAGAGCTGCGCCAGCAGCCGGGCGACGGTCGACTTGCCCGAGCCGGACTCGCCGACCAGCGCGGTGACCCGGCCGCGGCGCAGGCTCAGGGTGACGTCGTCCACGGCGTGCACGACCCGCGGCACGCGCGACAGGGCCGCCCGGCCGCGGGCCCGCACCGGGAAGTGCTTGGTCAGCGCCTCGGCTTCCAGGACCACCTCGTGGTCAAGCGCCGTCATCAGTGCATTCCTTCCACGGGCTTGGCTCTTCCTTCCATGGGCCGGGCGGCAGCGCCCCTCAACGCCGCCGCCCGGCCTTGTTCACTGTGGCTGTGGTGGTTCGCTACCGGTCAGGAGGAGGACGGGGTCAGGTGCAGGACGATGTCCTCCATGCCCCAGCGGGTCGGCTGCGGGGCCTCGTAGGCGTTGTCCGCGGTGGGCCAGCCGCTCCAGTTCTTCGTGGAGTACTCCGCGCCGAGGTTGCCGGCCGAGGTCGGGATCATCGGCATCTCCTGGACGAACAGCTGCTCCAGGTTGTCCATCGCCGTCTTGCGGCTGGCGTCGTCGGTGGCGTTGGAGTACGCCTTCAGCGCGGCGTCCGCGGCGGGGTTCTGGTACCGGCCGAAGTCCCCGGTGGCCGCGGTGCCGATCGGCTCCAGGCCGGAGGAGTCCATGATCTGGTCGTACATGTCGTACGGCGTGGTGCCGGAGTTGGTCCAGTGCAGCGCCGCGTCGAAGTTGCCCTTGGCGATGTTGTCGAACCAGGCGTCGTCGTTGGCCTTGTCGACCGTGGCGTTGATGCCGATGGTCGCCAG
Organism: Catenulispora sp. MAP12-49; assembly: GCF_041262705.1. Classification (NCBI taxonomy): domain Bacteria; kingdom Bacillati; phylum Actinomycetota; class Actinomycetes; order Catenulisporales; family Catenulisporaceae; genus Catenulispora; species Catenulispora sp. MAP12-49. The sequence goes on from NZ_JBGCCP010000017.1 coordinate 9,177, forward strand.
GTTGTCCTTGATGATCTCCAGGTCGGTCTGGTAGTCGTTCCAGTCCGCCGGGTCGGTCATCGTCAGCGTCACCGGCTTGCCGGTCGGGTCCATCAGGGTGCTGCCCTGATAGGTGAAGCCGTTGTCGGTGAGCTCCTTCTTCGCCGCGTCCACGCCGGTGGTCGGCGTGACGTTCTTGTACTGGTCGGCGATGTACGGCTCGCCCTGCGGCGTCGGGATGCCGGTGATGTTGGAGATCTCCGGCTTGAAGTAGCCGGCCTCACCCTGGTTGAAGATGTCGGCGCGGTTGATCACCATGCTGATCGCGCGGCGCAGGTGCGGGTTGTCCCACGGCTTCTTGGTGGTGTTGAACCACAGGCCGTCGGCCGAGAGCTGGGCCGGGAAGTAGAGCTTGTAGTGCGCCTGGTCCTTGGCCACGAAGGTGCTCTTGGCGTCCGACATGAAGTAGTAGCTCCACTCGGCCGCGCCGGAGGTCAGCGCCGCGCCCATGGTGTCGTTGGAGCTGTAGGTGGTGAAGTTGATCGTCTTCACCTTCGGCGCCGAGCCCCAGTAGTCACCGCGCGCCGCGACGGTGACCGTCGAGGGCGTCGTGGTCTTGATGGTGTAGGGGCCGGTGCCGACCGGGTTGGCGACCGTGTCCTTGGACGGGTCGGCCATCGCCGACCACTGCTTCTTGTTGATCACCTGGGTGGACAGGATCTTCGTGCGGTTCACGTACTGCGAGCCGCTGAAGGAGACGGTGACCTGGTCGCCGCTGGTCGCCACGTTGGTGATGGGCAGCGAGTAGTAGTTGACGTCCTTGTGGTCCTTCATGATCTGGAAGGAGTAGGCGACGTCGTCGGGGGTCAGGGCACTGCCGTCGGACCACTTCACACCGTCGCGGACGGTCAGGGTCACGCTGCTGTAGTCCGGAGCCCACTGCCACTTGGTGGCCAGCCACGGCGCCGGGTCCTGGTCCGGCTTGGCCTCGTCCTGCATGGCCAGCGGCTCCCAGATCAGCCAGGTGTAGCCGAGCTTCTTGGCGAACGAGGAGTCCAGGTAGGGGTTGTTGTTGGCGGGCAGGGTCGCGCCGTCGGGCATGCCGACGTTCAGCACCGTCTTGCCGCTGCCGGCGGACGCGCCGCCGCTCTTGCCGCTGCCGCAGCCCGCGGCCAGGGTGAGGGCCAGGCCCGCCGCCAGCAGTGCGGCGAGCGGACGCCGGGCTGCGGTGCCGGATGTCGCGAGGGTCATTGCTTCTCCTCCAAGTGCGGGGATCCATTGCCGCGCACCCTGTGCGGGGGTGTGCGGTATCGCGGCGCGGCCTGCTTCAGGCCCGTGCCCGGTGGATCGGAATGGGATCTAGTCCTGTGGTGCGGTGGAGCTCCGGACCACGAAGTCGGTCGGGATGACGACCGGTTCGGCCGGCAGGGGCGAGCCCCCGAGGTGGGCCGTCAGCAGCCGGGCCGCGGTGGCCCCCAGCTCGCGCAGGGGCTGGCGGACCGTGGTCAGCGGCGGCTCGGTCAACGCGGTGAACTCGACGTCGTCGAACCCGACGACGGCGACGTCCCCCGGTATTGCCTTTCCGGCCTCTCTCAGCGCCTGCAAGGCGCCCGCAGCGGAGAGGTCGTTGTGCGCGAACACGGAGTCGAACCGGACCCCGTCAGCCAAGGCCCGCGCCACAGCGGCGTGACCCGAGGCGATGCTGAAGTCGCCCTCCAGCACGGCTTCGGCCGGCAGCGGATGCCCGGCCTCCTCGAAGACCTCGGCGAAGCCCTCGAGCCGTTCGGAAACGCAGCCGAAACCCGGCTTGCCGGTGACGACCACCGGATGGCGGCGGCCGATCTCCAGCAGGTGTTTGGCGGCCTGCCGCCCTCCGGCGCGGTTGGTGGTCGCGACGGAGGCGAACTGCGGCCGGCTCTCCCGGTCGTCGATGAGCACCACCGGCAGTCCCCCGGTGTGCAGCTCGGTGATGTAGTCCAGGGTCCCCTCGGGCTCGATGACCAGCAGTCCGTCGAAGGCCTTGGCGTTGACCTGGCTGGCGAAGCGCCGCATCGACTCGTCGCCCTGGTTGCAGGTGAACAGCATGACCCCGAGCTCGCCGCTCTCCACCACGTCCACCGCGCCCTGGATCACCTCGCCGATCCACGGCCAGGTGAGCGAGGGGACCAGCATCCCGATGACGCCGGTGCGCCCGCGCGCCAGGGAGACGGCCCGCGCGCTGGGCACGTATCCGAGCTCGTCGATGACGTGCCGCACCCGCGCCACGGTGGAGGCGTCGAGCTCGCCCTTGCCGTTGAGCACGCGGGAGACCGTGGTCTTGCTGACCCCGGCCCGGGCCGCGACGTCGGCGATGGTGATCGGCATGAACGGCGCCTTTCGGATGGCTTTGTACCGACAGGAAGTGTCAGTGCTTTGGTGCGGCTTTGGTGCGGCTTTGGAACGGCCTTGGTGCGCTGTGGCTGTGCTTCGGTGCCCTGTGACTGTGCTTCGGTGCGCTGAATCTGTATTCGAGTGCGCTGTAGCAGAGGTGCCTGATGCGTTGGTGCCAGGAACGAGATCGGCCGGGGCGGTACCGGAACCGGTCTCGCGACCGCTTACGGCACCGGTTCCGAAACCGGTTCCGGGGAGCAGTCAACACCCGGCGGGGCGGCTGGGCAATAACGGCGGGGTAACGTTCTGGAAATCTCAGGGCGTGGGCGATCACGCCGATCGCCCCGCAGTGGGTACTTCTCCCCTCGCACCGCCCTCGCGGCACCGGCCATGCTGTGCCGGACACGACCGGAATCGGGACGAGGAGACAGCGTGGCCGACACAGCAGGTGCCTTCAGCGTCGACCTGCCGCTGATGAGCACGGTCACTTCGGACCTGGGGGGCCTGTTCGGCACCGGTACCAGTGCGCTGGGCGAGCTGGGGTCGCTGGTCCTGCAGGGCGAGGCCTTCGGCCAGATCGGGTCGGTGGTCGGCTCGGTCAACGGGGAGCTGCACGACAACCTCATCAGCTCCCTGTCATCGGGCATGAACCTGTTCGGCACGCTCAACGGCGCGCTGCAGACCTGCGCCAGCGACTACTCCTCGCTGGACACGATGGTCTCGGACAGCTTCGCGAGCCTGGGCCTGGGCGGGACGCTGCCCTCGACACCGACCGCCGGGACCAGCCCCGCCGACGTCAACAAGTGGTGGAGCGGGCTGAGCAGCGACCAGCAGGCGGCACTGGTGGCCAGTGACCCGGCGAAGATCGGGGCCATGGACGGGGTGCCCGACACGGTGCGCGACGGCGCGAACCGCACGGTCCTGTCGAACCTGCAGACCCAGACCCAGCAGCAGATCACCGACCTGAAGAACACCCCGACCTCGCCGTACGACGACTACCCGATGGCGGCCGCGGCGCAGTCGAGCCAGATCGGCGCCCTGCAGACCAAGCTCGACGGGATGAACGAACTGCAGAAGGTGCTCGACAACGGCGGGACCAACGGCGCGCCGCAGAAGTACCTGCTGGGCGTCGACACCAACGGCATCGGCCACGCGATCGTGGCCAGCGGCAACCCGGACACCTCCGACAACGTGGTGACCGTGGTCCCCGGCGTGAGCACCGACCTGTCGGCGGGCCACGTGGACCAGTACACGACCGCCGCCGACACCATCGTCAACTCCGCGCACACCGCCGACCCGACGCAGTCCACGTCGGCGGTCGCGTGGATGAACTACAACGCCCCCGGATCGGTGCCGGCCGCGCTGTTCGACGCCCCGGCCAAGGCCGGCGGCCCGGTCCTGGACAGCTTCCAGCAGGGCCTTTACGCCACCCACGACCCGAGCGACCCGCTGCACACCACGGTGATCGGCCACAGCTACGGCACCACGGTGGTCGGCGAGGCCACCCAGGCCCCCGGCGGCCTGCGCGCCGACGACGTGGTGCTGGCGGCCAGCCCCGGCATCGACGTCGACAACGCCGCGGCGATGCACGTCCCCGGCGGCGCCGCGCACGTGTGGGCCACCCGCGACGACAACGACCCGATCGTCTGGGCCGAGGGCTTCCACGACACCGATCCGGTGACCCCGGCCTTCGGCGCGCACGTCTTCAACGGCGGCGTCGGCCCCAGCGGCCTGGTGGCCGCGCACGACTACTACTTCGACCCGTCCTCGCCGGCCATGGCGAACTTCGGCCAGATCGCCACCGGCCACTACAACCAGGTGACCTCGCCGCCGCCGGTGAAGCCGGACCCGTCGTGGACGTACCCGATGTTCGGGGGCGAGTGAAGGCTCTTTGACGGGGCTCGGCTCACAAAGTTCATAAAAGCTTCGGGGAGAGAGGGCCTCCCCGACGAAGCGAGGTCCCGGTTCGGCTCACGCCGCGCCGGGACCACGCTTTTGTGGCGTACGAACCGCCTGGACCGCGACAATGGGGACGACAAGGACGACAAGGACGACGCCATTTCACGACGAGGGGAAGCGGCCTTGCCCACTAAAGACGACGCCATCCGGGACCTGTTCACACGGGAGCCCGCCAATCCGATTCTGACCGCCGAGGACTGGCCCTACCGGGTGAACACGGTGTTCAACCCGGGCGCCGCCACCCACGGCGGCGAGACCGTGCTGCTGTGCCGGGTCGAGGACCAGCGCGGCATCTCCCACCTGACGGTCGCCCGCTCGCCCGACGGCGTGCACGGCTGGCGGGTGGAGCCCAAGCCGCTGCTGGCCGAGGACCCGGGCGACCACACGTCGATGTGGGGCGTGGAGGACTGCCGGGTGACCTGGGTACCGGAGCTGGGAAAGTACGTGATCGCGTACACGGCGTACGGCCCATCAGGGCCCTGCGTCGCCCTGGCCACCACCGAGGACTTCCAGTCGGTGGAGAAACTCGGGGCGGTGATGCCGCCGGACGACAAGGACGCGGCCCTGCTGCCCCGCCGCGTGAACGGCGACTTCATCCTGTACCACCGCCCGGTCAGCTCCCGGGACGGCAACCGGGGCAACGTCTGGCTGTCCCGCTCCTCCGACCTGCACCACTGGACAGCCCCGGAACCGGTGATGGCCAGCCGCGAAGGGCCCTGGTGGGACGCGGCGCGCATCGGCCTGGGCCCGGCCCCGATCGAAACCGAGCACGGCTGGCTGGGCATCTACCACGGCGTGAAGCAGATGCCGGCCGGCCCGCTGTACCGGGTGGGCCTGGTCCTGTTCGACCTGGACAACCCGGCCCGGGTCATCAGGCGCTCCCCGGCGTGGGTGATGGGCCCGGCCGCGGAGTACGAGACGCGCGGGGACGTGCCGAACGTGGTGTTCCCGACGGGGCTGGTGCACGACAAGGCCAGCGGCGAGCTGCGGCTGTACTACGGGGCCGGGGATTCGGTGGTGGCGCTGGCCAGGGCGCAGTTGGGGGAGTTGTTGGACCACCTGTGGCAGTCAGGGTGAGCTGAGGGACGAGCTCGGGCCGGGCGGGAATGCCCGGCTCGAGCTCGGGCGGCAGCTCAGCTTGGGCGGCAGCTCAGCTCGATCGCGGGTTCGGCCTGGTTCGGCTTGGTTCGGCTTGGTTCGGCCTGGTTCGGCTTGGTTCGGCTTGGTTCGGCCTGGTTCGGCTCACCCGGCCTCGTCGATCTGGAAGCCGACCTTCAGCCCGACCTGGAAGTGCGCCACCTCGCCGTCCTTCAGGTGGCCGCGGATCTGGGTCACCTCGAACCAGTCCAGCTTGTGCAAGGTGGTGCCGGCGCGCTTGATGGCGTTGCGGATGGCGGCGTCGATGCCCTCGTGGGAGGAGCCGACGATCTCGGTGACGCGGTAGGTGTGCTCGCTCATGGTGTGTCTCCCGGGTCGGCGGCTGGTTCTGCGTCCAGACTGCTTCTGTGGTCCAGGGTGGTTCTGCGGTCCAGGATGGTTCTGCGGTCCAGGCTGGTGCCGCGGGGTCGGGGGCGCATCCGGGAAGGCTCGGGGGTGGCGGCCGATCGGGTGATCGGCGGGGGCCGCGGGAAAGCGGTGGTCGGGAGATCACGTGCGCTGGCATGCTGGGGCCGTGGCGAAAGCGGATATCACCATCACCTTCGATGCCGGGTTGCACATCTTCCTCGCGGCGGCGAACCGGCGGGCCGGGGCGGCCGTGGAGACCGATGCCACGTCCAGTCTCGGGCACGTCGTGGAGGCGCTCGGCGTTCCGTTGGTCGAGGTCGGCGAGTTGCTGGTGGACGGGCGTCCGGCGGCGGCCGGGCATGTGCCGGTGACCGGTGAGCACATCGAGGTCCGCAAGCTCGCCTATCCGCAGCGTGTCCCGGGGCCGCTGCGCTTCCTGCTGGACATCCACCTCGGGACGCTCGCGCGCCGCCTGCGCGTGCTCGGCATCGACGCCGCGTATGAGACCCCTGACATCGGCGACGCGGCGTTGGCGACGCGTTCCGCGCAAGAGCAGCGCGTGATGCTCTCGCGCGATCGCGGGCTGCTGCACCGGCGCGAGCTGTTCGCCGGGGCCTACGTCTACAGCCACAAGCCCGCGGTCCAGCTCGACGAGATCCTGGACCGTTTCCAGCCCGAGCTGGCGCCGTGGACGCGCTGCACCGCGTGCAACGGCGTGCTGCGGCCGGTCACCAAGGAAGAGATGCAGGACCGGCTGGAGAGCGGCACCGCCAAGTCCTACGACGCGTTCGCCGAATGCGAGTCCTGCGGCCACGCCTACTGGCGCGGCGCCCACTCGGCCAGCCTGGACGCGATCGTGGAGCAGGCGACGCGCCACCGGTGAAGCCGGCAGAGGGCACTGAGCGCAGCACGGCACCGGTAGAAATACCCGATCGCGCAGTGGTCTGCGGGTAGTTCTACCGGTGTGCCCCTTCTTCGCCCCGGGTTAGGGTCCCGTGTCCATCCGGGAATGGCGAGGGGAACAACCGTGGGCATCTTGGGCAGATTGAAGAGCATCGTCGACTTCGGCTTCAAGGTGCTGCCCGACGCGCCGGCGCTGACCCCGCACCAGGAACGCGGCCTGGCACTGGGCGCCGTGTACGCGGCCGGCGACGACCTGCCGATCAACGCCCTGACCGCCGCCGCCGAGCCGCACGTCGCGGCCAAGATCCTCGAGCAGTCCTGGGACGTCCACGACCCGCAGTCGGCCCGCGCCACCTACCGCTTCCTGCTGGACGGCGGCGGCCACCGCGCCGTCTACGCGTGCGTGCGCGGCTACCTGAACGCCGGCTGGGACCTGAGCCGGGCCGAGGAGCGGGCCCGGGTCGAGCAGGCGGCGCGGGAGATCCCGGCGATCGCGATGCAGCGCGGCGAGCGCCCGGATCTGGCGTTGACCTACTTCCAGTCGGCGTGGCCGCTTCGGGCGATGATGCAGTGGTACCGCCCGCGGCGGATCATCGGCGGCATCGCCGCGTGGGACGCAGCGCGGGTGGTGCACGTGAGCCGGTTCATCGTGGACGCAGGGTACCTGCCGCCTGAGGAGGCGTGGGCGGCGATCGACGCGGCGGTGCGGATGGTGCGGCCGGAGTATCCGTCCTGGGAGGAGTTCCAGCTGGGATTCCTGGCCGGGCAGGTCTTCTGGCAGAGCAATGCCGGGTTCGACGCGCAGGAGATCAGCACCGACCACCGGAGGTACACAAGCGCCGGGAAGTCGTTGCTGGGCAAGGCGGACAGTCCTTGGCAGCGGCAGCCCTGGTAGGTCAGGCGCGCACCACTCGCACCCCGGCGCCCCCGAACTCGCCGGCGGTCTCCTCGTCCAGGCCCGAGTCGGTGATGAACAGGTCGACGTCGCCCAGACCCCCGAAGCGGGCCATGCAGTCGTTGCCGACCTTGCCGTGGTCGGCCAGCAGCACGGTGCGCCGGGCGGCGCCGATCATCGCGCGCTTCACCGCGGCCTCGGTGATGTCGGGGGTGGTCAGGCCGCGCGCCAGCGAGACCCCGTTGGTCGCCATGAAGGCCACGTCCACGCACAGCTGGGACAGCGGGGCCAGCGCCCAGTCGTCGACCGCCGCCATGGTCCGGCCCCGGATGCGGCCGCCGAGCATCAGGACCGTGAGATTGGGGCGGGTGGCCAGCTGCGCGGCGAAGGCCGGGGCGTTCACCACGACGGTCAGCTCGCGGTCCACCGGCAGGATCTCGATCAGGCGGCCGGTGGTGGTGCCGGCGTCGATGATGATCGAGCCCTCCTGCGGCAGCTCCGCCAGGGCGGCCTTGGCGATCCGCTCCTTCTCGCCGGTCATCACCGCGTCCCGGGCCGCGACGCCGGGCTCGAACCCGAGGCGCTCGACGGGGATCGCGCCGCCGTGCACGCGCCGGACGACCCCGGCGCGTTCCAGCACGGTCAGGTCACGCCGGATGGTCTCGGTGGTGACCGACAGGTCCTCGGCCAGTCCGACCACGTCGACCCGCCCGGCGGCCCGGGCCTTCGCCAGGATGGCCTGCTGACGCTCTTCCGCGTACATGTCTCCACCCCTGATGTCGCCGCGCCGATCGCCGTAATTGTAGAGGGCTTGCGCGGGCAGACTGGTGATCGAGGGTTCTTCAGCGGGGAGGAAGACGGGGAGGAAGACTTCGTGGCGGGGTCGAAGCCGAAGGGTGTCGCGCAACAGCTCTTCGAGGCGCAGCAGCGCAGAGCGGCGCACAAGGCGGCATTGGAGAAGGCCGCTCGGGCGGCGCAGGAGAAGGAGAAACGGGCTGCGGCGCGTCGGGAGGAGGCTGCCGCGCGGCAAGCCCAGCGGGCCGCGGAGGAGTCGGCCAAGCGGCAGCAGGCTTCCGACGCGCGCCAGGTGCAGCAGGTGCTTCGGGAGTTGGAGAAGCGGGAGACGCTGCGCCAGCAGGCCGAAGCACGCCAGGCCCTGGTTCGTGAGCGCGATGCCGCCCGCGATGAGAAGGCGCGGGCTGTGCAGCGGCTCAAGGACGAGGCGGCCGAGCGCACCCGGGAGATCGAGCGGCGGGTCGCGGCGATCGGCGGCGTCCTGACGGGTCGTGACCGTGGCTTGGAGCCGCTGCGTGCGGACACCGGCGCGGCTCTTGAAAGCGGCGGTGCGGACGGTTTCGCCGACTGTGTCTCGCAGATCCTCGCCGAGCGCGCGTTCCTCAGGCGTGCGCATCCGGAGGTGGCCTACTCCCCCGACGCGCGGCGGCTGACCGTCGCGGTCGATCTGCCGCGTCCGGAAGGCGTCCCGTCCGATAAGGCGTTCCGCTACGTCGCGGCGCAAGAAGCCGTTGTCGCGATACCGAGGCGTGAGGCGGAGACGCAGCGCGTCTACCGGGACGCCGTGGCGCGCCTGGCCTTGTGTGTCGCCGACTATGCCGCCGCGATCACCGCGCCGGAGGCCGTCGAGGTCATCGCCGTCAACGGCCACGTGCGCGCCACCGATCCGGCGACCGGTCGGCCGGTGCGGCCGTGTCTGGTCAGCCTCCTGGTGGAGCGCGATGCCTTCGAGCTGGTCGCACTGGACGAGCCGAGCCTGGATCCGGTGCGCTGTCTGGCACATCTCAGGGCTCTGTTGTCCGACGACCCCCTCGGCCTCCAGTCGGTGATCCCGTTCGTCGATCCCGGCCTGGAGCGCCGTCCGTCCACCGAGGCCGGGGCGGCGACTGTCCTGGACCTGACCGCCATGGACCCCTACGACTTCGAGCGCCTCATCCGGGACCTGTTCCTGGCCATGGGTTTCCGAGCCTGGAAGACCCCGGACAGCCGCGACGGCGGTGTCGACGCGGTGGCGGTCCGCGACGACATCGCCATCGGCGGCGTCTGTGTCATCCAGGCCAAGCGTTACACCCACACCGTGCCGGTCGAGGCGGTGCGCGCCCTCTACGGCACGATGCAGGAGCACAAGGCCTACACCGGCCTGGTCGTCACCACCTCGTCCTTCGGACCGGCCAGCCACGCCTTCGCCGCCGAGGTCGGGCGGATCACCCTGGTCGACGGCGCCCGCCTCAGGGCCCTGATCAAGGAGCACCTGGGGGTGGACGCGGTGGTCAGCGGACGCAGGACAGCGACGAGCTGACCGTCAGAGCCGTCGGGCCGCCGCCGCGGGAGAGGCGCCGGAAGAAGCTCAGGATGCCGGCCAGGCCGTAGGCCCAGGACGCGCTGTACTCGCCGGGGGTGTCCCGCACGAAGACCGGGTGGCCGGCCGGTCCGGCGCTGCGCACCAGCAGCTGCGCCACGACGGCGCGCGAAGCCTGCCAGTACCGCTCGTCGCCGTCGCGGGTGGCGAGGTCGATGAGCATGTTGCCGATCCCGGACAGGCCGCAGCACTGGGTCGCCTTGTCCATGCGCGGGATGAGGGCGATGCAGGCGTCCGCGGCGCGCCGTGCGGCGTCGGTGTAGGCGGAGTCGTTCAGGTACTCCCCGGCCGTGAGCAGGCTGATGGCGATGCCGGCCAGGCCCTGGCACCAGGAGGCGGCCAGCGGCGCGGTGGTGGGCCGGGCGGACTGGGCGGACAGGCGGTCGGCCCGCCGCAGCAGTTCGCGGGCGCGTTCGTCGGCGCCGGCCAGGATGGTGTCGTCGGCCAGGCGGGTGCCGATGACGGCGAGCGCGTCGACGGTGCCGGCCAGGCCGTGGCCGCGCGCGGTCGAGGGTTCGACGCCGGCGGAGTCGCCGAGCAGGCCGGGCTGGGATTCGGCGTCGGGCATGGTGTTGGCCAGGACGTGCTCTGCGCAGCGCCGGGCGATGTCCAGGTGTTCCGGGCTCCCGTCGAGGTCGTGCAGCAGCAGGTGACCGAGGCCGATGCCGGAGGCGCCGCTGATGAGGTCGGAGTATTCGGGTTTCCAGTCCGCGCTGACGGTCTCCACCGCGCAGATGTTGATGTCCGCCCTCGAAACGGCCCCGGGCGCCAGGCGCTGTGCCGCGGTGAGCCGGAAGACGTCGAGTCCGGTGTGTCCGGTCCACAGGCCCGGTCCCAGGCGGACCACGCCGGCTCCGCGCCGGCTGAACGGCACCAGGTCGGCGACCAGGCCGGGGACGCCCGGGGTGTCCAGGTGTTCCAGCAGTTCCAGGCCGATGCCGGCGCCGCCCCGGTAGACGCAGCCGTCCACGCCGACCTGTTCGGTGCGCGGCACCTCGGTCAGGACTCTGCGGGCCTGATGCGTGAGGTCGGCCAGCAGGTTCGCGGCGATCTCGTCGATGAGGGCGTCGGTGACCGGCGGGCAGGGCGCCAGGGCGGTGCGGGTGCGCCGGCCGGCGGAGAAGTCGCCGGCGGCCATGCGCCGGGCCGCGTCCTGGACCCGGGTGTCGTCGGTGCCCAGCAGGTCACAGATCAGCCCCAGGACTCCGCCCGGGGCTTCACCGCAGCGCGTCCGGATCATGCGTAAGGCGATCCGCCGGGGCTCGTCCATATCGCTGCTGATCACCACGGCCGGCAGGGCCGACCAGGCGTAGCACAGCGTGGCGCCCAGGGCGTGCAGGTCGTCGCCGGTGGTCGGTTCCTGGTGCCGGAACTGCCGGGCGCTGGAGTAGCCGGAGGTGCCGCCGGGCAGGTACAGCCCGTTGTGGCCGGCCAGTCCCAGGTCGATCAGCTTGGCGCTGCCGTCCGGGGCGACGACCACGTTGCGCGGGTTCAGATCGCGTATCAGGACGCCGCGTTCGTGCACGGCCAGGATGATGGCGGCCAGTTGCTGCGCGAGCTGTTCCAGCGTGCGGCCGGCGACGGCGTGGGGGTCCGCGGCGGCGGCATAACGGCCGTTCTCCATGACGTCGTCGGCGAGGTTGTACCGGCCCACGTCGCGGGTGACCAGGAACTCGTCGGTGCCGGCCCGGAAGTGGTCGACGTATCCGGCGACGCCGTCCACGCCTTCCAGCACGGCCAGCACCCGGCGCTCGTTGCGCACGCGCAGGCGGGTGTCGACGCCGTCCTCTCCTTCGTCGACCAGGGCCCGCGACTGCTTGACGATGACCCGGGCGCCGTCGCGCACGTCCACGGCGCGCATCACGTCGCCGCGGCCGGCGTGCACGATGCCGGAGTCGATCTCGTAGTAGTCCCCGAGCCGGGTCGAGGGGCTCGGCGAGCGCTCCCAGTCCCGGGCTCCCGGCTCGCCGGTGAACGGGTCCACGGCCCAGGTCGGCTGGCGGTAGCGCAGGGTCGCCAGCGCCGGGAACTCCTCGCCGTCCGGACCGGTCAGGGTCATCACGAGCTTGCCCTGGGCGTCGGCGCCCCAGGGCTTGTCGATGGGTCCGTAGCGGTAGTAGACCGGGGCGTCGGCGGCCACGCGGCGGTCGCTGAGCACGCGCGGCGCCGCCCGGCCGCGTAAGAGGCGGGCGAGCATCAGCCCCACGTCGCGTACGCGGTCTTGTTCTGGGTACACGGTGAACGCTTTACCGATAGAGGACGGCGTGGTGGTGCCGTCGTTGAGCCAGGCCAGGACCCCCGTGGAGGCGGCCATCTTGAAGGCGCAACCCTCGGCCAGCAGGGCCGGCACGATCACGTCCGCGGTCTCGGCCAGGGCGACGGTCCGGCTGGAGACGTGCAGCTTCCATCCTTGTTCCACCACATGCGCGCCCGGCGGGCGGACGCCCAGCCAGGTGGTTCCTTCCTTGAGCCCGATCTCGACGCCGGCCTCGGCGGCGTGTTTTCGGATCAGCCGCTCCACATCCTCAGGCGACAACCCGCCGTTCATGTCGAACGTCCTTCTTTCGTGGTGCTGTGTTGCCGTGTCGCCGTCAGTCCTGACGCGGGTCGCCCCCAGCGCTGATCGGTCAGGGACTACCAGGGGAAGCTGGTCGCGAAGAACCAGTGGCTGACGTCGTCCCCACAGCAGTGCAGACACTGGCTGTGGTCCCGAGAGGCGTCAGCGATCCCGCTGAAGGCGGTGTCCACGTCGAGCTCGTCGGCATCGGTCTCGCGTGGCTCCAACTCGAGCAGTTCGTTCATCCCTCGCACTCCTTCGCAGAGGCGTCCGATGCTCGGACTCTGCCCTGTCTAACCGCCCTCGGCGCGGGCGTCAATGGGTGATCGACTCTCCGTGTGAAGTCGGGCCCGGCAGCTGACGGCGCCGGGCGTTCTCCTCCGCCACCAGCATCAGAACCATGACAAGAGTGAGTCCCAGAAGTTCCGCCGCCGCCGAAGCGCCTGCCAGCGGAATCGTGGCGAGCACGGCGGCCGCGCCGAGGGCCCTGAAGAACATGGGAGAAATGCGCAGGCTCAGCCGGAAACACAGATCGCCCAGGAGGTAGACCGCGACCCCGCCGGCGAGCGCGACCGCGGCGGAGGCCGGCAGCGCGTCGCCGAGATGGCCGATCGCCTTCTTCAGACCGGCGGCCAGGATCGCGATGCCCAGCAGCATCGAATCGAAACTGCGACGCGTAGCGTCTCCTTAACGGGCGGCGGTGGGAGACGGGTGGGCGAAGCTGTAGTAGTAGGCGCGCATCCCCAGCCGGAAGCGCCGGATCCCGGAGACGGCGCCGAGCGCGTGCTCGGCGGCGGACTCGTCGTGCCCGAAGTAGGTCCACCACAGCGTGACGGCCAGAGCCAATGCGAGCGCGATCCCGGCGGCCAGGCCCCAGTCCAGCCGGGTCCCGGCGGCCCCGGCCCCGATGGCCACCACCGACTCGCCGAACACGATGATCAGCAGCAGGCCGTGCCGCTCGACGAAGTGCGCGGGATCCAGGTCCCCGACGGTGTCGGTGACCAACGCGCGCCCGTCCCCGTACTCGCCGACGACCCGGCCGGAGACCACCGGCGCAAGCTGCTGCAGCAGCACCGCGGCCAGCCACAGCAGGTCCGAGGCGTTGCCCTTCGCGGCCCCGGCGGCGGTGACGCACCCGGCAGCGGCCAGGTTCGGCAGGGCGAAGCTGAGCACGTACTTGCGGTGGATCAGCGCGTACAGGACGCTGTGAACCCCGGTCACCAACAGGAAGGCCAGACCGAAGGCGACCCCGTCGACACTGAAGACCTTCGGGATCGCCAGCGCACAGGTGAGGAACCCGAACATGCCGACCATCAGGATGACGCGGCGCTTCAGGTTCTCCGGCGGCACCTGGTTGGTCAGATAGGCGTAGGCCCCGTACATCCAGTACAGCACCGCGAAGATCAGCAGCACCCGACCGGCCTGCGCGAAGGACAAGTCGTCGGCCAACAGCACGGTCAGCTGAGTAATGGTGAACACGAAGACCAGGTCGAAGAACAACTCCAGCGTGCTCACCCGGCGCGGAGCGGCCTTCTCGTCGGCGGCGGGGCGGTCGCTCGCGACGGGAGCCGGCGTGGCGGTCATGGCCCTCACCCTAACCATGGGGGAGAACAAGTGAGCGGCCCGCCATCCCCCGTGGACAGCGGGCCGCGGTCATTGGTTCAGCCCCGCGCGAGCCGCTCGCTCAGGCGCGCCTTGGCCGGCGGCCACTCGTCAGCGAGCATCGAGAAGTAGACGCTGTCCCGGAACGTCCCGTCGGGCCGCAACCGGTGCCTGCGCAAGACACCCTCACGCTGCGCCCCAAGCCGCGCGATCGCGTTCTGCGACCGCTGATTCAGGTGGTCGGTCTTCCACTGCACACGCCCCATGCCCAGGTCCTCGAAAGCGTGGGTGAGGAGCAGGAGCTTGGCCTCGGTGTTCACCGGGCTGCGCCAGTACGCGCTGCCGTACCAGGTCCAGCCGATCTCCAGCCTCTCGTCGACCGGACTGATGTCGAGGTAGGTGGTCCAACCGACAGCCTTCCCAGTAGCGAGCAGGATGACAGCGAAAGCAACAAAAGAGCTGTCACCAAGCAGCGTGTCCAGCTTCGCCCCGAGCTCTTCCTCGCTCCGGGGCGTCGGCCCGCCCTGCCACTGCCAGACCGCGTCGTCGTTGCCGCCGGCCTCGAACAGATCCGAGAGGTGACCTCGGGTCAGGGGCTCCAGGCGGATGTGGGATCCGGTCAGGGTGATCGGCGCGGGCGTCTTCGCTGTCATGATCGTGAGGGTATCCCGTTATTGAACTAGTGGCAATCCATTTTGTACTAGCGCATTAATGCCGCCACAGCTCGGCATACTCGGCGGCGTACTGCGCGAAGCTGCGCGGCGCGTGACCGGTGACGCGCCGGACGACATCGGTCACCGGCGCGTTGCCGCCGTCACGGATGACCTGGAACAGGCCGCGCTGAGCGATGATGGTGCGCTCCCCAGCCCCGGCCGCGCGCGAATTCGCCTCGGCCTGCTCCGGCTCGACGGTTTGATAGGCCATCTGCCGCCCCGCAACGTCGCCGAGCATTGCGACGGCCTCGGCATAGGTCAGAGCATCGGGCCCGGTAATGGTCAGGACCTGGCCGCCATAACCGTCCTCGGTAAGCGCCGCAGCCGCCACCTCGCCGATGTCACGAGTGTCGACGAAGCTCACCGCACCCTGCCCGGCCGGCAGCGCGAGCACACCCCGGTCACGCAGAGCCGGCAGGAACCCGGAACCAAAGTTCTGGAAGAACCAGTTGGGATGCAGGATCGTCCACTCCTTGCCAGAGGCCCGCACCGCACGCTCCCAGTGCGCCATCATCGCCTCCTGCGGCAGCAACTCGGCACCGATCACCGACAGCAGGACCACACGGCGGGTGTCGCGGGCCTCGGCCAAGAGGTCGGCGACCAGGCGCTCGCCGGTGGGGTGGGCATAGGGGCCGACGATATAAAGAGCTTCGGCGCCCTCCAGCGCCGGCGCCCAGGTGTCGCGGTCGTCCCAGTCGAAGCGCACCGGCACCACGCCGTCCTCCCGGGAGCCGCCGAAGCCGGTCTCGGGGTTGCGACTGGCGGCGGCGACCTTCGCGCCCCGGGCGGCAAGCGCCTCCACCACGGGACGGCCGGTCTTACCGGTGGCCCCGATCACCAGGATCGTCATCTTCATCAGCTCCCTGAGTTCGTTCTCTCGGTGACGTCTCCAACGGTAGGTCGACAACGCCGGATGATGAATGTCGTCGAGTCCGCAAAACATGTCCGATCGTCCGCCCCAGCGCTAGCATCGAGGCATGGACGTACTCACCGACGCCCTCACGGCGATGCGCACCGGCCAGGCCCGCTCGGCCCGCACCGAGGTGCGCGCACCATGGGGCCTGCGATTCGCGGCCGTCGGCGGCACGACCTTCCACGTGCTGCTACGCGGCCAGTGCTGGCTACTGCCGCCCGACGGCGAACCGGTCCCGATGACCGTCGGAGACGTGACCCTGGTACGCCACGGAAACTCGGTCGCCCTCGCCGACGACCCGGCAACCCCCCTGCGCGACTTCCGCCCGGCAGCATGGCGCCCGGGCCAGACGATCGGACGGGTGGACGTCGAAGGACCCGGAGAACGATCGCTACTGATCTGCGGCGCCTACCAACTGGGACGCGCACGCCCCCACCCGCTGCTGGCACAACTGCCCGACCTCCTGCTGCTACGCGCCGAGGAGACACCAGGCCTGGCCGCGACAGTCGCCCTACTCGGCCAGGAACTGGAACAGGCACACCCGGGCCAGGACGGCGTGGTCCCGGCACTGGTAGACGCCCTGCTGCTCCTGATCCTGCGAGGCTGGATCGAACGCTCATCCCGCGCCGACACCGCATTGGGCTGGCCCGGCGCCCTCACCGATCCCGCAATCGGCACCGCCCTGACAGACCTGCACGACGACCCGGCCCGCACCTGGACCGTCGCAGAACTCGGCGACCGCGCAGGCCTGAGCCGCTCAGCCTTCGCCCAACGATTCACAGCCCTGGTCGGCGAACCACCACTGACCTACCTGACATGGTGGCGCATGACGATCGCCGGCCGCCTCCTCCGCGAGTCCGACGCCCCGCTGAGCACGGTGGCGCAACGGGTCGGGTACGCGTCGGAGTTCGCATTCGCGAAGGCGTTCAAGCGCGAGTTCGGAATCGCACCGGGCCGGTATCGGCGAGACGAGAAGGCGGCTTGAGAGGCCCGCGACAGCCGACCACCGTGTGACACGTGGGTCCCGCATCCCATAGAGGGGGGGTTGTTCCGGGTCCCCCGAACACGGTGACCACAAGCAGCACCGCCACCGAACAACGCGGCGCGCCCACGCACGAAAACAAAGCCGAACAGTCGCGGGCCGCCGCCTTCAGGAGGTCCGCAGGGGGCGCCCCCCGCTGTAGAGCACCCGCCGGAGGCACCTGCCTTTGATCTTAGGCACCCACCAAACGCGGCAGACACCCGCCAGACCAACGCATGCGCAGTGACTCGGACCCACGCGCGCCCGTGAACACGCAAACCGCCAGCCGCCAGCCGCCGCCCGCCAGCGCGAAACAAGTGCCTCAACCAACCCCAAAAAACACCAACAGCGCCGCCCCGGCTCAGGAATTCGGGGCGGCGCTGTCCGGACGCCGCCCCGGCTCAGGAATGCGGGACGGCTTCCGCGGAGTCGCCCCGGCTCAGGAATTCGGGGCGGCACCGGGTGGCGTCGTCCCGGCTCAGGAATTCGGGACGGCACCGTCTGGGGTGCGGAAGGTGGCTCGTGGCTAGGCCGCGCTATCACCGGCCTCGTCGGCGCCCGCGGGCATCGTGATGACGACCCCGAGCTCCTGGCGGATGGCGTGGGCCGCGGCTCCGAACACCAGGCTGTGGGTGCCCAGGGTCGAGGCGCGCAGGACCAGTTGTTCGAAGCCTGACATGACGCGCAGCGCCAGCAGGTCGTTGATCTCGCGCATCAGCGCGGGTCCGAGGGGGTCGCCGGCGATGGGGCCGCCGAGGATGAACTCGGTGACGTCCAGGGTGCCGGCCAGGGTGGACAGCAGGCGGGCCACCTCGCGGGCGGCCCGGTTCACGCGCTCGCCGAGGGCGCGGGCGTCCTGGCCGTCGCCGCCGGACAGGTAGCCGGCCACCGTCTCCTCGGAGGCGTCGCCGAGGATGACCGGCTGGACCGCGACCGTCTCCAGGCAGCCGATCAGGCCGCAGCGGCAGCGCAGCGAGGTGCCGATGTCGATGTGGCCGATCTCGCCGCTGCGGAAGTTGCCGCCGTGGTAGAGGCGGCCGTCCAGGACGATGCCGGCGCCGATTCCGGTGCCGATCCACAGCACCGCGACCGTCTTGTCGCGGTCTGCGACCAGCGCGACCTCCGACAGGGCGACGGCGTTGGCGTCGTTGACCACGTGGACCGGCAGGCCGCCGCAGAGCTCTGAGAGTTCGTGGCCCATGGAGACCATGTGCCAGTCGTAGTTCACCGCCTCGCGGATCACGCCGTCGTCGCCGACGATGCCGGGCACCGCGACGCCGACCCCGGTGATGCGGCCCGGCGTGGGCGCCGCCATGCGGCGCACCATGTCCGGGACGGCGGTCAGCGCCGGCGCGTCGAGCGGGCGCGAGACCGTCTCGGTCTGCTCCATGTGGCCGTTGAGGGTGAACCTGCTGGCGGTGATGCGCTCGTTGGCCACCTGCACGCCGATGAAGCGGTGGTGCGCGTCGTCCAGATCGAGGAGCACCCGGGGCTTGCCGACCGGCTGCGCCTCGCGGCCGGCCTCGCGAACCAGCCGGCGCTCGATCAGATCGCTGACGATCTCCGACACGGTGGCGGTCGGCAGCCCGGTCTCCCGGATCACGTCGGTGCGCGAGAACCGGCCCTCACCCGCGGCGACGCACTGGAGCACCAGCACGTCGTTGCGCGCACGAAGGGAACTCTTGGTCCCCTTCTGGGTGAACCGGAGCTGCGTCACGCCGTCCGCCATTCTTGCATCGTTCATCGATGTAACATCGCGGGAACTGTAGGGCGGACCTGCTGTAGCGGTCAAGGGGACACGTTGAGCGACCCCTTCCCACCTGCACGGATTTCCTGCGATCGGGTACCCCGCCGCACAGCACCCGCCACGGGCCCGCCAGAACTATCGGAGACCGAAGTAGCCCGGGCCTGCCGATGTGGCGCGACGCACACGCCTGTGGCCCCCTCGGAGGGTTCCGAGGGGGCCACGGCGGCCACGACGGCCGCAGCCGCCACTTGTGTCACTCGCGACGCTTACCGCGCGAGCACCGCGTTCACCCCAGCGGCGGAAGCGGCGCGGAACCCGGCTGGAAGGAGATGGCCGGCCCAGTGGTCACCAGCTCCGCAGCGCCGCGCGCGACACCCCCGATCGGCACCCCGAAGGACACCCCGCGGGCCCAGGCCATGACCACCCTGTCCAGGGTGTCCACCAGCGCGGCGCTGGTCGCGTTGCCGCGGATCACGTACCGGGCGCCGGCCGCGCAGGCCGTCCCGCACACCGTCAGCCTGGGCTGGAAGTGGAACGTCTCGCTGGGCACGTCCCGGGTGACCGTGGTCTGGAACACCCGCGCGGCGGGGCCGTCCAGCAGGTCGATGTCCTTGATCCGTTCGGAGACGACGTCGTGCTTGGCCGGGTCCAGGATCTCCTCGGCGAGCGCCTCGGCCGGGGTGACCGGCTCGTCGCGGTTGTCGAAGACGGAGAAGCCGACCCATACGTGCTCGGCGGTCCGGTTCGGCTCCGGGTACAGGACGGCCGAGTACGCGCACTCCAAATCCTCCGCGGCGTACAGCCCGCCGCGCAGGTCGTCGCGGAGCTCGGCGACGACCTCGGTGCGAGGGCTGGGGCCGAGGTCCAGCAGTTGGAGGGCGGCGTCCACGCCGTCGTCGTAGCGGACCGGTGGAAACTCCAGCTCGGTCAAGTCGACGGCGTGTCCGGGGTAAGCGGTCTGCCAACTGGTGTACGTGTAACGGACGTCTGCGGTGTTCCGCATCCCGATGCACTCTCCCCGCGCTTTCGCGCATGACTCGTGTTTATCGGGTACACAATACCCAGGGGATGACAAAGCCAGATCTGCGCAAACGAACCCCAAATGCTCCGGGTCGGAATCCTCACACCAACCGAACGGCGCCGTCACGGAACGTTCAACGCCGTCACCTGCGGTTGCGGCCCATTACCCAGCCATGTCAGCGGTATTCAGCCAGTCGCGGACGAACCCCGCCGACCGCGCACCCGATCGCCAGCAGACACGCCGCCAGCGGCAGCCACCGCCACAGCGCCAGCTCCTCCTGGCCGGCGTCGATGTTGGTGGTGAAGGCCTTCGCGTTGATGTCGATGACGTTCTGGACCGCCGCGGCGTAGGCGGTGAACGCACCGTCGGAGTCGGACGCGGCGGGACTGGTGTCGAAGCGGACCGCTTCGGGCACGTCGGTGGCGAGCTTCTGGCGGAAGACGCGGTCGTCGAGTTCGTAGGTCTGATACGTGCGCAGCATCTGTTCGGCGGCGGCGCGTTCGCCGGGGAACGTGATGTTCTTCATCTCCGTGCCGAAGTAGCCGCCGAAGCCGACCGGGTGGGCGGGGTCGTTGAAGTACGCGTCCAGATCGGTGCGGACGGCGGCGTCGTAGGTGTCCAGGGTGACGTTCGGGCCGGGGTCCAGGAGCGCGCGGCTCTTGGCCAGGAACGAGGCCTGATACTGCGGGCCGTGCGAGGGATCGACGACCAGGCGGCTCTCGTCGGCGTTGGCGTCGGTGCTCTCGGCTTTGGCCGCGGACAGGGCCGCGACGGAGTCGTAGGCGTCCTTCTTGGCCGCGCGCAGGTGTTCGGCGGCCGAGCTCATGGAGACGGCGCCCCAGACCATCACGACGAGCGTGAGGAACGTGGCGCCGATCAGCGCCGGGTTCAGCGTGCGGCGGGTGCGGCGGGTGAGCCAGAGTTCGAAGCCGACGAGGGCGGCCAGCGCGACGACGCCGGTGAGCACGATCCACCAGACGGCTTGCTGCGCCAGGCCGTGCCGGTTCTGGTAGGAGGATTCCAGCGCGGCGCCGTTGGTCTGCGCGACGGCCTGCGCCGCGGGCAGGACCGCGCTGCGCATCAGGTCGGTGGCCTGGGCGAACTGGGCCGACTCGGCCTGCGGGAGCTCTCCGGCGGGGCGGGCGGCGGAGCCGGTGTCGACGTACATCACCTGCGCGGCCAGGGCTTCATAGTCGCCGAGCGCGTTGAGGGCGTTCCCGACCTGCTGCGCGCCAGTGCCCCCGG
Organism: Catenulispora sp. MAP12-49; assembly: GCF_041262705.1. NCBI lineage: Bacteria > Bacillati > Actinomycetota > Actinomycetes > Catenulisporales > Catenulisporaceae > Catenulispora > Catenulispora sp. MAP12-49. The sequence continues at coordinate 29,982 of NZ_JBGCCP010000017.1, forward strand.
CGCCGGCGTGCAGGGCGGCGAGTTGCAGGTCGTGGTCGGCCTCGGCACGGTCGGCTTCGAAGAGCTTGGTGAAGGCGGCGCGATCGACGCCGGGCCCGAGGGTCCTGCCCCCGACCATGAGGATGTTGGCGAGGTTGGCGTCCATGTCGTTGAGCGCGTAGATCAGGTCGTTGCCGGCGGAGACCTGCGGTTCCTCGGTGGTGCCGATGGCGTCGAAGCCGGAGCGGACGTTCGACGCGGCGAGGGCGGCGATCACGGCGAAGAGCACGGAGGCCGCGACGGCCGCGGCGGTGAACGCCTTCATGAGCCACGGCGTGGGGCGCCGCCACCACGTGGCCGGACGCGGTGCCGGGTGCGGTGCCGAGTGCGGTGCCGAATGCGATGCCTGATGCCCCACGGGGCGGGGCGCGGGCTGCGTGGTGTCCTGCGAGGTCGGCGGTGGCGCAACGACGGTCATGCCCACAGCAAAGGGCCTCAGGCGTCGGCGGGCCGTCGTGCTCACGCGTTACGCGCGCACCGCGGCCCAACGCAAACGCCGCGCGCATGAGCAGGACCCTGAGCCAAACCGCCTCGTTCCGGCCCACAACCCCCTTGGCCAGGCAATGAATTGGTGTAGACCCTTGACGCTGGGAATGGTCTAGTCCACGCTCCACCTGGCGGGGTCGCTCAGGAGACGCAGCAACGAGGAGACCTGATGGACAGGGAGCTCAGTACAGCAGGAAGCAGAGGCCGGCCGCCGGCGGGTTCGCGGCGGACCGCTGGTGTGGTGAGTGTGGTCGCGGCAGGGGCTCTGGCTGCCGCGGGCGTGGCGCTGGCGGCGAGCGGGGCGAACGCCGCCGCCGCGAACCTGGTGGCGAACCCGGGGTTCGAGACCGGGACGCTGTCCGGGTGGACGTGCAGTGCCAACAGCGGATCGGTGGTGTCCAGCCCGGTGCACTCCGGGTCGCACGCGCTCAGCGCGACGCCGGCCGGTTCGGACGACGCGCAGTGCACGCAGACCATCAGCGTGCAGCCGAACTCGCAGTACTCGCTGTCGGCGTGGGTGCAGGGCAGCTACGTGTACCTCGGCGCCAGCGGGACCGGCGGCACCGATCCCAGCACGTGGAGCAGCAACGGTTCCTGGAACCAGCTCACCACGTCGTTCACCACCGGGGCCTCGACCACGAGCGTCACGGTCTACCTGCACGGCTGGTACGGCCAGGGCACGTACTACGGCGACGACGTCAGCCTGCTGGGCCCGGCCGGCTCGGGCTCCTCGAGCACCCCGCCGACCACCCCGAGCACGACGCCCTCGACGACGCCGAGCACGACACCGTCGACGCCGCCGACCACACCCACCACCCCGACCTCGTCGACCAGTTCCACTCCCCCGCCCCCGCCGAACACCGGGTTCAACCACCCGGCGTACTTCATGCCGCTGGACAACAGCCCGCAGGCGATCTCGGACATCGTCAACGCCGGCGAGAAGCAGCTGAACCTGGCCTTCGTCCTGGACTCCGGAGGCTGCACGCCGGCCTGGGGCGGCAACGCCTCGACGCCGGTCTCCTCCGACACCGCCGTGCTGGCCGACATCAGCGCGCTGCGGGCGGCCGGCGGCGACGCCGCGGTGTCCTTCGGCGGCTACAACGGCACCGAGCTCGGGTCCTCGTGCGGCAGCGCGAGCGCCCTGGCCGCGGCCTACCAGCAGGTGATCACCAAGTACCAGCTCAAGCACGTCGACTTCGACTACGAGAACACCGCGCTGGACAGCAACACGGCCGTGCGCTTCGGCGCCATCAAGATCCTGGAGCAGAACAACCCCAACCTGGTGGTCTCGCTCACGATCCCGATGACCACGGTCGGCTTCCCGGGCTCGGGCACCGATGAGATCAAGCAGGCGGTGGCGGCCGGCGCGCGGCTGGACGTCGTCAACATCATGGACTTCGACACCGGCCTGACCTCCGGCACCGAGGTCGCCCAGACCGAGGCGATCGCGAACGACGCGATCTCGCAGCTGCAGTCGATCTACGGCTGGAGCAGCGCTCAGGCCTGGTCGCACCTGGGCCTGCAGATCATGAACGGCCACACCGACCAGCCCTCGGAGCTGTTCCAGCAGAGCGACTTCACCGCGCTGCTGGGCTTCGCCAAGGCGAACCACCCGGCGTGGTTCTCGTACTGGTCGGCCAACCGGGACCGGGCCTGCGACCCGAGCGTGCCGCACAACTGGGCCGACGGCGCGTGCTCCAGCGTGACGCAGAACCCCTGGGACTTCACCAAGATCCTGGTGCAGTACACCGGCTGAGCACCGCGACTGAAGATTGGCAGGGCCTCACTGACAGAAGATGTCAGTGAGGCCCTCTTACGGTCGGTCCATGAGCTACCCGACCCCCATCGCCTGGCACGCCGGCACCGACGTCATCGACGGCCGCCAGGTCAAGCGCTACCACATCGCCCGCGACGCGAACCCGATCCGCGAGGACTGGGAGCAGGCCGCGGCCGCACTGATCCCCGGCATGCTCGCCCCGCGCGACGAGACGCCGCCGGCGGCCTTCACCGTGCTGTTCCGCAGCGGCGCGGGACTGCACCTGAACGTCTACAGCTGGTACTGGGACAACGTGATCTACGGACAGTTCGCGACCGGCGGGGTGCCGTTCCTGGGCAGCCCGGACGAGGATCCCGGAAAGCTGGCCCCGGTCACGCCGCCGGTGATCGGCTGCGTGTACGAGCTCGCGGTGCTGGTCCACGAGCGGTCGGCGTGGATCCGGCACATGCTGATGAATGAGAAGCCTGACATGGACGCCTACCTGGCCGACGTGCTGCCGACGGGTCCGGTGGGGCTGCCGGATGTGCCTTCGGGGCTGGCGCAGCTAGCCTGACTCGGTGACCGATGCCGCTGCTTCCGCCGCTGCCGCCGCCGATGCCGCTTCCGCTGCCGCTCCCTGGGTTCTGCCGATCGCGCTGGATGAGACGACGCGGCCGGTACTGCGTCCGCTGCCGGTGCGCGCGGCAGAGCTGTTGCGCGACGTCCAGGCTCCGCCACGGCTCGTCGCGCATCTGCGGGCGGTGCACGATGTCGCAGCGCAGTTGGTCGCCTGGACCGCGAAGCGGGAGCTGCCGATAGACGCGGACGCCGTCCTGTTCGGGGCGGCAACGCACGATATCGGCAAGGCACTGCACCCGGGCGAGCTGTCCGGCCCCGGATCACAGCACGAACCCGCGGGCCGCGATCTGTTGCTGGCCAACGGAATCGCACCGGAACTGGCCAAGTACGCGGCGAACCACTCGACGCTGAGCACCGACTCCACCCTCGACGAGCTGCTGGTGAGCCTCGCCGACACCGTGTGGAAGGGCAAGCGGCGCACCGATCTGGAGGATCTGGTGGTGGCGCGGCTGGCGGCGGAGACCGGACGCGAGGTCTGGGACGAGTTCCTGGAGTTGGACACGCTGCTCACGGAGATCGGCGACGGGGCCGATGAGCGGTTGGCGTACCAGATGGGCTATCCCTTGGGGCCCGTGGCTCCTGGGGCTCCCGTGGTTCAGAAGTAGGTGCGTGCGCCGCCGATGACGTCGTAGTCCTCGTCCACGAGCAGGAACAGGCGCCAGCGGTCCAGCGTCATGCAGGGGTGCGAGACGCCGAGGGCCACCAGGTCGCCGACGGCCAGCGGGCTGGCGGGGTCGACGCGCAGGAAGGCGTGCTGATCGCTCAGGGCGCTGATGTGGGCGGCGGCGTCGAGCTCGACCGGGGTGTCGGTGGCGGCGCGCCAGGCGGCCAGGGGGACCGGGAGGCCCGCGTCGTGGGAGACGTCGCGGCGGCCGGCGTTCAGCAGGACCAGGCCGTTCGCGTGCAGGGGCAGGCCTTTGAAGGAGGCGTCGAGGACTTCCGGTGCGGTCATGCCTTGTGCCCTCGCAGGTAGTCGACGATGTGCACGGCCTTGGTCCGGCTTTGGGATTTGCGCAAGCCGGTCTGGAGTTGGCGCAGGCAGCCGGGGTTGACCGCGATCACCAGGTCGAGGTCCGCGGCCTCGATCTCGGCGATCTTCTTGGCCAGGATGGCTTTGCTCTCCTTCTTGCGCACCAGGGCGTAGGTGCCGGCGGCGCCGCAGCAGGAGCCGGCGGAGGGGAGCTCGACGTAGGTGGCGGTGCGGCCGAGGAGTTCGCGGGGTTCCTTCCAGACGCCGAGGCCGTTGCGCAGGTGGCAGCTGTCCTGCAGGCCGACACGCAAAGGACGTTCACTGACATCAAGGTTCTGCTTAAGCAGCCACTCGGAGGCCTCGACCACGCGCTCGCGCCCGATCACGTCGGCCAGGTGTGCCGCGCAGCCGCCGCTGGTGGTGACGATGGTGCCGGGAAGGCGTTCACCGAGCTTGCGGGCCAGGTCGCGGCCTTGTTCGAGCTCGCCGTTGTGGGCGTGCAGCGCGCCGCAGCAGCCCTGGTCCGGGTCGACGGCGAGATCCGGGTCCAGGGCGGCGATGCCGCGGCTGACCGAGGGGAACAGGCCGCGTTCGAAGCAGCCGAGCATGAGGGTCGGCTGGTCGGCCGCGCCGCTTCGCCTGCGGGCGCTGCGGCGCACGAGGCCGAGAGTCCGCAGGACCCACTTGCGGTTCGCGACCAGCAGCAGCGGCCGCACGATCCACGGCCGCTTCAGGCCGCTCCACTGCTCGTCGCGCCACTCCTCGAGCAGGTGGCCGTACTGGACGCCGGCCGGGCACACCGTCTCACAGGCGCGGCAGCCCAGGCAGAGGGAGGACTCCTCGGCGAGGGTGGCGTCGTCGGGGGCCAGATCGCCGGTTTCCAGCAGGCGCATCAAGGTGATGCGGCCGCGCGGGGACGACTGCTCCTGGCCGGTCATCGCGTAGGTCGGGCACGCCGGAAGGCAGAAGCCGCACGAGATGCAGGCATCCAGCAGGTCCTTGCTGAAGATGCCCTTGGGGCCGCCGTCGCCGGGGCTGGTCTGCTCGGGGCTGGTCAGTTCGGGGCTGCTCTGCTCGGGGCCGGTCTGCTCGCTCACGATCCCAGCTTCCCGGGGTTGAGCAGGCCGAGCGGGTCGAACGCGCCCTTGATCCGCCGCAGCAGCGCCATCTGCTCGGGCCCCAATCGGTGTTCCAGGTAGGGCAGCTTCGCCGCGCCCACGCCGTGCTCGCCGGTGATCGTACCGCCGAGATCCACTGCGTGGTGGAAGATCTCGTCGAAGGCGGCCATCGCCGCCTCGGTGGCAGCCTGGTCGTCCCCGTCGACGACCGCGGTGGGGTGCAGGTTGCCGTCGCCGGCGTGGCCGAAGGTGCCGATGCGGACGCCGTGCTTGTCCGCGGTGGCCGCGACGAAGGCGACCATCTCGGCCAGCTTCGGGCGGGGCACCGTGACGTCCTCCAGGATCGTCATGCTGCCGCTGCGCGCCAGGGCCGGCAGGTTGCAGCGGCGAGCCGCCAGGAGGTCCTCGGCGGCGGCTACGGACTCGGCGAGTTCGATGTGGGTCGCGCGCTTGCCGCAGACCTCGGCCATGCGGGCCACGGAGCGGTCGACCGCGTCGGGCTCGCCGTCGTCGCCGAACAGCAGCAGCGCTCCGGCGTCAAGGCGCAGGCCCAGGTGGGCGAAGTCCTCGACGGCCGCGATGCAGACCGCGTCCATGAACTCCAGGGTGGCCGGGGCGGGGCCGGAGGCGACGATGTCGCGGACCGCCTCGGAGGCGTCGGCCATGGACTCGAAGTAGGCCACGCCGTAGCGGGCGGCGGCGGGGTTCGGGACCAGCGCCATGGTGATCTCGGTGATCACCGCCAGGGTGCCCTCGGAGCCGACCAGCAGGCGGGTGAGGTCGTAGCCGGCGACGTCCTTGACCAGCCGGCCGCCGGTGCGGATGACCTCGCCGTCGGGCAGGACCGCCTCCAGGCCGAGCACGTACTGGCGGGTGACGCCGTACTTCAGGCCGCGCAGTCCCCCGGCGCAGGTGGCCACGTTCCCGCCGACGGTGGAGGCCTCCTTGCTGCCCGGGTCGGGGACGTAGACCAGCCCGACGGCCGCCGCCGCGCGGTTCAGGGCGCCCGCGGTGACGCCGGGCTGGCACACCGCCAGCATCTCGTCGCGGCTGACCTCCGTCAGGGCGGTCATCCGCGTCGTGGACAGCACGATCCCGCCGGACAGCGGCACGGTGGCGGCGCACAGGTTGGTCCCGGCGCCGCGGGTGGTGACCGGGACCCGGTGCCGGGTCGCGATCCGCATCACCCCGGCGACCTCCTCGGTGGTCAGCGGCTGCACCACCACGTCCGGCGCGTGCCGGAACAGCGGCGTGGCGTCGCGCCCATAAGCAGCGAGCGCGCCGGTCTCGGTGAGCACGCGCTCACCCAGCAGGGCCCGCAGATCGGTGATCACCGCGGGAGGGATCTTGGTCATGGCCCCAGCCTGGCAGACCGCCCGCGACCGTGGTCACGGCGGCCACCGATCAGGCGCCGAGCATCGAAAACGCCATCGGTGCGAGGATGGCCGGCATGACATTCCAGGCGGGCAAAGCGGTCGCGGCGGACGGGACCGTGATCGCCTACCAGAGCGCCTGCGCCAACGCCGGCGCCGGCAGCGGCATCCCGCTGGTCCTGCTGGCCGGGCAGTCCAACACCCACCGCTGGTGGGACTCGGCGCGCGCCGATTTCGAGACCGCCGGCTATCGCACCATCACCCTGGACTGGCGTGGCACCGGAGCCAGTGACAAGCCCGACGAGCCTTACAGCACCAGGGGTTTCGCGGCGGACGTCGTGGCGGTCCTCGACGAGGCGGGGATCGAGCGGGCGCAGGTCTACGGCACCTCGATGGGCGGCCGGGTCGCGCAGTGGCTGGCCGCCGACCACCCGGAGCGCGTCGGCGCGCTGGTGCTGGGCTGCACGTCGCCGGGCGGGGCGCACGCGATCGAGCGGGACCGTCCGGTTCGGCAGGCGCTGGCGCAGGCCGATCGCGGTGCGGCCGAACGGTACCTGCTGGAGCTGATGTACACGCCGGGCTGGCTGGCGGCACATCAGGGGCCTTACTACGTGGCCGGCGATCCGGACATGCCCGTCTACGCCAAGGGCCGGCATCTGACGGCCAGCGGCAAGCACGACGCCTGGGACGTGCTGCCGTCGATCACCGCCCCGACGCTGGTGGTGCACGGCACCGACGACGTGTTCAACCCGGCGGCCAACGCCCCGCTGATCGCCGAGCGGATCCCGAACGCGCGGCTGGCGCTGATCGAGGGGGCGCGGCACGCCTACTTCGACGAGTTCCGCGAGGTCGCCGGTCCTGTGGTGCTGGAGTTCCTCGCCAAGCACTGATTCGGGGCAGCGCTCAGGGAAACGACGGCCAACCGCGATAGCCGGCGCCTGGTCGACGGGGCTCGTAGTCGGCACAGAAGAACGTCTCCTGCACGAATCCGCTGCGCTGATCCCACACCTGGAACAGGGCACGCTTGGTTTCCACCGGACGGTATGCGTCCTTCGCGCCGCGGAAACAGGCCATCGTGCCGATGAAGCCCCAGCCGGCGGGGTGGTAGTCGGAGAATGCGCAGGAAATGCACGCCAGGATGCGAACGCCGGCGGGAAGTTGGCGCTGGAGGTCCAGCAGCGCCTGCTCCATGTCTTCATGGCCTTCATGGCCTTCATGAGGCTTTGCGTTTTCCACGTCGCCGGTCGGCAGGCGCAGGGTCAGCACCACGTCCACCCTGAACCCGCGGCGCGGCAGCGGATCGCCCAGCGCCAACCGCGCGTCGAGATCCATCTCGGCCGGTCCGGCATTCGGGAACGCGACACGCACCGGCATTCTCCACTCGAGCGTGATTCGAAGCGATTGCCACGGAGCAGGAGCACAAAGTCCTGACCGTCGTTGACCAGTGTCGTCTCGAATCGGCCCCACCTGTCGGTGACGACCGCGGGGTAGCGTTGCGGCTCGCGGTAGAGGAGTCCATCGGCCATGGCGACCAGTATGGCCACGGCAGGCGGGGTTACGGCGCCCCGGCGGCCAACCGCTCCAGCACCGCCTCGATCCGCGCGGCCGGCACCGGCCTGGAGTAGTAGAAGCCCTGGCCGTAGTCGACGCCGAGGGCGGTCAGCCGGCGGGCCTGGTCCGGGGTCTCGATGCCCTCGGCGGTGACGGTCATGCCGGCGGCGTGGGCCATGGCCACCAGGCTGGTGATCACGGACTCGGCGAAGCCGCCGGCCTCGCTGCCGAGGTCGGCGACGAAGGATGCGTCGATCTTCAGCGAGGTGGCGGGCAGGTCGCGCAGGCGGGCCAGGTTGGAGTAGCCGGTGCCGAAGTCGTCGACCGCTATGCCGATGCCCATGTCGGCCAGGGTGTGCAGGGTGCCGGGGCCGGGCAGGCCGTCGAGGGCGTCGCGCTCCTCGGTGTCCATCAGCGCGGTCTCGGTGATCTCCAGGCACAGGCGCCGCGGCGGGAGGCCGGAGGCTTCCAGGGCGGCGGCGACCTCGTGGACCAGGCTGTAGTCGTGCACCTGGCGGACCGCGACGTTCACCGCGACCGCCGGGCCGTCCGGCCAGGACGCGGCGTCGTGGACCGCGCGGTCCAGGACCCAGCGGCCGAGCTCGACGATGGCGCCGGTCTCCTCGGCGACCGGGATGAACTCCTCCGGCTTGAGCAGGCCGCGTTCCGGGTGGCGCCAGCGGACCAGGGCCTCGACGGCCGGCGGGCGGCCGCCGGCCAGGGCCACGATCGGCTGGTAGTCCAGGAACATCTCGCCGGATTCCAGGGCCGCCGGCAGCGCCTGGGCCAGGGCGTAGCGGTGGACCTCGCGGGCGTTGCGGTCCTCGTCGAACAGGGCGAAATCGGCCTTGCCGGCGGACTTGGCCCAGTACAGCGTGATGTCGGCGGCGCGCAGCAGCTCGGTGGCCTCGGCCCCGGCGGCGGGCCGCTCGACCAGGCCGGCGCTGGCGGTGACGGTGACGGTGTGGCCGTCGAGCAGGACCGGCTGGCGGACCGCTTCCAGGACGTTCTCGATGACCGGGAACACCGACTGCGGGCCCTGGGTGCGCCGGAAGAGGATCACGAACTCGTCGCCCCCCATGCGGGCCACGACGTGGCGGCGGGGGTCGGTGGCGGCCGACAGGCGGTGCGCTATCTCGGTCAGGAGCTCGTCGCCCGCCTGGTGGCCGAGGGTGTCGTTGACGCCCTTGAAGCCGTCCAGGTCCAGGAAGCACAGGCCCAGGCGGTCCTCGGGGCCGGCGCTGCACAGCAGCTCCTCGACCGCGTCCAGCAGCCGGACCCGGTTCGGCAGACCGGTCAGGGCGTCGTGGGTGGCCTGGTGCCGGAGCTGGTCGGTGGCGCGCCGGCGCTCGGTGACGTCCTCGTGCAGCGCGATCACCAGCGCCACGTCGCCGCTGTCGTCGCGCACGGCGGTGGTGCGCACGTGGGTCCACACCACGCCCCCGTCCAGCCGCCGGATGCGGGTGTCGGCCTCGGCCTCGGTCTGCTCCCCGGCCAGCAGGGCGTTGTAGCCGCGCCAGTACTCCCCCGGCTCGGTCGGGTCGATCAGGTTCCTGATGGTGCGGCCGCGCGCGGCGTAGGCGTCGACGCCGAGCATCTCGGCCAGCGCCGGGTTCACCTCCAGCACCTGGCCGTGCTTGTCGGTGATGACGATGCCCAGCGCCGCGTTGCGGAACACGGTGCGGAACCGCGCCTCGCCGGCCCGGTAGGCGGTGAGCACCGCCTCGTGGATGGAGGCCTGCTCGGCCCGGGTACGCTCGCGCAGGCCCTCGGCGAAGGCCGAGGCCAGGCCGGCCCGCAGCGCCGAACGCGTCTCCGGACGCAGATAGGGCGGCAGGTGGCGGTCGATCACCTCGATGGAGGTGGCGACGCAGGCGCCCTGGAAGCAGTGCGCGTCGATGAGGGCGCCGGCGGCCTGCACGCCGATCTTGCGGGCCAGCTCGGGATCGTCGGGCACGGCGACGACCTGCTCGGCCAGCGGAGTGACCACGCGCAGGGAGTGCTCGAAGCCCAGAGGCGTGGCCGCGGCGGCGGACAGGGCCACGGCCCAGGCGCGGGCGAAGGTCTCGGTGGGGCCGATGTCGGAGTCGGCGGCCGAGGGCACGGCGGCCGGCGACGGGGGCGCCAAGCTGGACAAGTCGGCGGTCTCGCGGGCGGCCGGGTCGGTCGTGGTGGCGAAGCGGACGTCCACCAGGCCGGCGATGAGGGGGCGGTCCGGGTGGGAGTCGGGGTCGTCGGCGGCCATGTCCGGAGTTGCTGCGGCCGGGCCGGTTTCCACGGGATCATCATCCGCTGAAGAGGCTGAGGCGCGCGGCGCGGCCGCCCCCTGTGCCCCGCCCGAGCCGGCGCTCCCGCGCTCCCACACCTCGGCGTCATGCGTCCCGGCCAGGCCGGATCCCGGGTCGGACCCTCCGACCCCGGACTCCGCGTACCGTGCCACGGCCTTCCCGCCTCTCGCCGCGGGCCGTCAGCCGGCCGCGGGCTTGGTGCCCACGGCGGCGTAGGAGGCGTAGCGGACGTGGTCCAGGTCGGTGCGGCGGCTCTCCTCGGGGTCCGGGCGCCACTGCTGCACCTGCACGACACCCGGCTCCAGGATCGTGAAGCCGGCGAAGAGGTTCTCGATCTCCTCGCGGGTGCGCCAGTACATGGGCTCGGGGGACTTGGTGTTCCACATCTGGAGCATCTCGATGATCTCGCCGGCCTGGCCGTCGTGGGAGGCGTGCTGGACGACCAGGAAGCTGCCCGGGGCGACGGCGTCGCGCAGGGTCGCGACCAGGGCGGCGGGGTCGTCGGCGTCGGAGACGAAGTGCAGCAGGGAGCACAGCAGGACCGCGACCGGGCGGTCGAAGTCGATCAGGGCGCGGACCTCGGGGTGGTCCAGGATGGCGCGCGGGGAGCGGGCGTCGGCCTGGATGAAGGCCGCGTCCGGGTCGGCGGCCAGCAGGGCCCGGCCGTGGGCGACGGCGACCGGGTCGTGGTCGACGTAGACCACGCGCGCGCCGGGGACCGTCTCGCGGGCGGTCTCGTGGACCGGGCCCATCGTGGGCACGCCGGCGCCGATGTCCAGGTACTGGTCGATGCCGGCCGCCGCGGCGGTGCGGACGGCGCCCTGCAGGAACATGCGCACCTGGCGGGCCAGGTCGGGCATGTCCGGCTTGAAGGAGATGGCCTGCTCGGCCACCCGGCGGTCCACCTCGAAGTTGTGCGATCCGCCCAGGAAGTAGTCCCAGACCCGGGCCGAGCTGGGCTGGTCCAGGTTGATGGAGGCCGGCGCCCATTCCGGTCTGCTGTCGCTCATGTCTGGAACCTTCCGGGGGGTGGGGGTCCCGCGGGTGGGGGCGGGTGCTCTCGGTGGTGCCCGGACGGTCGCGGCCGGGCCGGGCCGCTCGGCCGGGCACCACGTCAAGACGCTGATCTACATGTTAATCATATGTCCGGCAAGCCCGTGGACAGCTTCCTTCACCGCCTCGCCGAGCGTCGGGTGGGCGTGGATGTTGCGGCCCACTTCGTGGACCGTCAGGTCCCACTGCTGGGCCAGCGTGAGCTCGGGCAGGAGCTCGGTCACCTCAGGGCCGATGAGGTGCGCGCCGAGCAGCTCGCCGTACTTGGCGTCGCTGATCACCTTGACGAAGCCGACCGCGTCGCCCAGGCCCGCGGCCTTGCCGTTGGCGCTGAACGGGAACTTGGCGACCTTGACCTCGAAACCCTCCAGCCGCGCCTGCTCCTCGGTCCAGCCGAAGCTGGCGATCTGCGGCTGGCAGTAGGTGGCGCGCGGCACCATGACGAAGTCGATCTCCATCGTCTCGGCCCCGGCGATGGTCTCGGCGGCCACCATGGCCTGCGTCTCGGCCACGTGCGCGAGCATCACCTTGGCCGTGACGTCGCCGATGGCGAAGATGTGCGGGACGTTGGTGCGGCCGCGGCCGTCGACCGCGATCGCGCCGCGCTCGGTGAGCGCCACGCCGGTCTTGTCCAGGCCGTAGCCGTCGACGTTCGGCGCGAAGCCGATCGCCTGCAGCACCTTGTCGGCCTCCAGCACCTGCTGGGCGCCGTCCTTGCCGGTGACGGTGACGCGCACCTTCGGGCCGGAGTCGTCGATGGCGTCGACCCGGGTGCCGGTGAGGACGTCGATGCCCAGCTTGCGGTACTGCCGGGCGAGCTCCTTGGAGACCTCGATGTCCTCCAGCGGGACCATCCGCTCCAGGAACTCCACGATCGTGACCTTCACGCCGTAGCTGTTCAGCACGTAGCCGAACTCCACGCCGATCGCCCCGGCGCCGGCGATCACGATGCTCTCCGGCAGCGTGGCGGACAGGATCTGCTCTTCGTAGGTCACCACGCGCTCGGAGAGCTGCGTCCCCGGCAGCAGCCGGGTGCGCGCGCCGGTGGCGATGATGCAGTGGTCGAAGGTGAGGGTCTCGGTGGTCCCGTCGGACTTGGCGACGCTGAGCGTGTGCTGGTCCAGGAACGTGCCGCGGCCGTCGTACTCCTCGATCTTGTTCTTGCGCATCAGGTAGTGGACGCCCTTGACCCGGCCGTCGGCGACCTGCCGGCTGCGCTCGAAGGCGGCGCCGTAGTCGAAGGTGATCGGGCCGTTCGAGGAGATCCCGAAGGTCTTCGCCTCGTGCTGGACGATGTGCGCCAGCTCAGCGTTGCGCAACAGCGCCTTGGAGGGGATGCACCCGACGTTGAGGCACACCCCGCCCCAGTAGCGCTCCTCCACAACGGCGACTTTCTTGCCCAGCTGGGTCGCTCGGACCGCCGCTGTGTACCCGCCGGGCCCCGCGCCCAGGACGACGACATCGAAATGCGTGCTCATGGCTCCGACTCTAACCGCCGGGACGTATGGCACGCCCGGTGGCCGGTGGAGCTGTGGGACTTACGGAATTGAAAACCCGCTGGTCCAGGAGTTGTCAGCGGTCGCGGCGCCGGTCAGGCGGCTGGGCTGACCGACGCCCGTCCGGCCTTCAACGCGGCCGCGACCGTGACGCACCGCCGGGCCTGGTACCGCGCGGCCTCCAGCGCCACCTCGCCGGGTGCGCCTTCGCCGGCGACGTGGGAGGTGCCGTAGGGGTTGCCGGACTTGAACTGGATCGGGTCGGTGTAGCCGGGCGGCACCAGGATGCCGCCCCAGTGGTAGAAGGTGTTCGCCAGGGCCAGCAGGGTCGATTCCTGGCCGCCGTGGGCGGTGTTGGAGGCCGTGAAGGCCGAGTAGACCTTGTCCGCGAGCAGGCCCTGGAACCACAGCGGCCCGGTGGTCTCCAGGAAGGCCCGCAGCTGGCTGGCGGGGTTGCCGAAGCGCGTCGGGGCGCCGAACAGGAGGACGTCGGCCCAGGTCAGGTCCTCGTGGGTGACGTGCGGGGTGGACGCGGTGGCCGCCAGGTGCCCGGCCCAGTCCGGTCTGGCGTCGATCGCGGCCCGCGGCGCGGTCTCGGCGACCTTGGCCAGCCGGACCGTGGCACCGGCCTTCTCGGCCCCCTCGGCGGCGGCCTCGGCCAGGGTGCGGATGGTGCCGGTGGCGCTGTAGTAGACGATCGCGACGTTGATGGGTTCCATGCCCGTTCGACGAAGCGGCGGCCGAGAATGTGAGGCGGCGGGTCCGGCCTCACATTCCGGTGGGCTGCGTCGTCGGAGCAGTGGCGGAAGGAGCCATCGATGTCATCGCAAGCCCCGCTGGGCGCGGTCGTCAGCGAACGGCGGCACCTGCTCAACCTCGCCTACCGGCTGCTCGGTTCGCTGGCCGACGCCGAGGACGTGGTGCAGGAGACGTACGTCCGCTGGTACGCGCTCTCGCGTGCGCAGCAGGAGGAGATCGCCGCGCCCGGTGCCTGGCTGACCACGGTCGCCGGCCGGATCTGTCTGGACCAGCTCGGCTCGGCGCGCGCCCGGCGCGAGCGGTACGTCGGGCAGTGGCTCCCGGAGCCGCTGCCGGGCCGGTCGGAGTGGGTGAGCGTGGGCGCGGCCGCCGTCGACCCGGCGGACCGGATCACCCTGGACGAGTCGGTGACGATGGCGTTCCTGGTGGTGCTGGAGGCCATGACGCCGGCCGAGCGGGTGGCCTTCGTGCTGCACGACGTGTTCCGCTACCCGTTCGCCGAGGTCGCGGAGATCGTCGGGCGGTCGGCGGCGGCCTGCCGACAGCTGGCGACGTCGGCGCGGCGGCGGGTGGAGGCGGCGAGCGCGCCAAGCGCGGCAAGCACGGCAAGCAGGGCATTGACGACGGCATCGGATGCGAACGTGGTGCGAGCGTTCAAGCGCGCCTGGTCCGCCGGGGACATCGAAGCGCTCCTGGCCGTGCTGGCCCCCGACGCGGTCGCGACCGGCGACGGCGTCGGTGTCGTGCACGCTGCGCCGGAGCCGGTGGTCGGCTGCGAGGCGGTGGCGCGGTTCTTCGCCGAACGCTCCGGGACTCCGGGCCTGGCGCTGACCGAGGTCGCGGTCAACGGACAGCCCGGCCTGGCGGCGCAGGTCGACGGAGTGACGGTGTCAGTGCTGGCATTCGCGGTCGACGACGGCCGGATCTCGCAGGTGTGGGCAGTGCTGAACCCGGAGAAGCTGCGGCCTTGGGCCGACCAGTGAGGTGTCTGCCGACCAGTGAGTGTCTGCCATCCCCGCCCTGCCCGGGGCGGATACCTTGGGCACCGTGTCAGAACTGATCACCACCCCGGCCGGCGACGCCCGGCTCACCCGCTTCCCGACACCGGCGCGCACCAAGCGCCGCGCGGTCCTGGCGCTCGGGCACGGCGCGGGCGGCGGGGTCGAGGCCGCCGACCTGCAGGCGCTGGCGGCGGCGCTCCCGGCGTCCGGCATCGAGGTGGTGCTCGTCGAGCAGCCCTGGCGGGTCGCGGGCAAGAAGATCGCGGCGGCGCCGAAGACGCTCGACCTGGGGTGGGTGCCGGTGGCCGAGACCCTGCGCAAGCGCGCTCGCACGACGCCGTTCCTGGTCGGCGGGCGCAGTGCCGGGGCGCGGGTGGCGTGCCGGACCGGGCTCGAGACCGGCGCCGCCGGTGTGGTCGCCCTCTCCTTTCCGCTGCACCCGCCGGGCAAGCCGGAGAAGTCGCGCGCCGAGGAACTGCTCGGCTCCGGGCTGCCGACGCTGATCGTCCAGGCCGGCGCCGACACCTTCGGGACCCCGGCGGAGTTCCCCGAGCTCCCGCCGACGCACCGGCTCGTCGGGCTGCCGGCCGGCGACCACGCGTTCAAGGTGAAGAAGACCGACCCGCCGGTGCTGGACGCGGTGGTGGCCGCGGTCACGGAGTGGATCGAAACGCTGCTGCGGTAAGGAGTCCTCTAGAGTCTTGGGTATGGACCAGCCCCGCGCGATGCTCTTCGATTTCTCCGGCACCCTGATGCACTTCGAATCGGCGGAGAACTGGGTCCGCGCCGTCACCGACCAGGCCGGGCTCGCCCTGGACGAGGGCGAGGTGGAGCACTGGGCCACGCGCCTGAAGGAGTCCGGAGCCTGGTACGGCGCCTATCCGACGTATGTCCCGGACCATCTCGCGGCGCTGTATGAGACCCGCGACCTGGACGCGCCGCACCACCGCGCCTGCTACATCGGCCTGATCCGCGAGTCCGGTTGGCCGTGGGAGGAGTTGGTCGAGGCGCTGTACGAGCGCAGCAACTCTCCCGAAGCGTGGGTGCCGTATCCGGACGCGCTGGAGGCCGTGAGCGAGGCCAAGGACCGGGGCCTGGCGACCGCGCTGATCAGCAACATCTCCTTCGACATCCGGCCGCACCTGAAGCACGCCGGGCTGCTGGACCTGCTGGACGCGGTCGTGCTGAGCTACGAGGTCGGCATGGTGAAGCCGGACCCGAAGATCTTCCAGCTGGCCTGCGACACACTGGGCGTGGACCCGGCGTCGGCCGTCATGGTCGGCGACAACGCGGCCGACGACGGCGGGTCCACGCTCGGCGTGCGCACCTACTTCGTCGATCTGGTGCCGGTCGAGCAGCGGCCGGACTCGTTGATCAACGTGCTGCGAGAGGTCACGGCTTCGTAGCCGGTTCCTGGCCGGCCGTGCCCGTGCTCGTGCCAGTGCCCGCTGAAGCCTCGCCGGGCTTGCGCACCGAGCGCAGCAGCACCTCGGAGACGTCCGCGACCCGCACCGCCTCGTCGGCCTTGCCCTGCTGCTTGCGGGTGGCCACGCCGTCGGTGAGCATCACGATGCAGTAGGGGCAGGCGGCGGTCACCAGGTCCGGCGAGGTGCCCAGGGCCTCGTCGGTCCGGGTCTCGTTGATCCGCGAGCCGATCGTCTCCTCCATCCACATCCGCGCGCCGCCGGCCCCGCAGCAGAACGACTTCTCGCGGTTGCGCGGCATCTCGGTCAGCTTCACGCCGGGGATGGTGCCCAGGATGTCGCGCGGGGCGTCGAAAACGCGGTTGTGGCGGCCCAGGTAGCAGGGGTCGTGGTAGGTGACCGCGACGTCCACCTCGCCGGCCGGCATGATCGCGCCCTCCTTGATGAGCTTGGCCAGCAGCTCGGTGTGGTGCACGACCTCGTAGTGGCCGCCGAGCTGCGGATACTCGTTGGCCAGGGTGTTGAAGCAGTGCGCGCAGGTGACGACGACCTTCTTGGCGCCGGCGGCGTTGAGCGTCTCCACGTTCTGCGAGGCCAGTTCGTGGAACAGGAACTCCTGGCCCAGGCGGCGAGCCGCGTCGCCGGTGCAGGTCTCCCCCGAGCCCAGGATCATGAACTCGACGCCGGCCTCGTGCAGGAGCTCGGCGACGTTGCGGGAGGTCTTTTTCGCGTTGTCGTCCAGGGAGCCGGCGCAGCCGACCCAGAAGAGGTACTCGACGTCGTCGGGGATGCGCTCCTCGCCTCCCGCGCCCAGGACCCGGACCTCGAAGGGCAGGCCGGCCGTCCACTCCAGGCGGGCCTTGGCGCCGCGGCCCCACGGGTCGCCGTTCTTCTCCAGGTTGCGCAGCATCGTGCCGGCCTCGCGCGGGAACTCCGCCTCGATGAGGACCTGGTAGCGGCGCATGTCGACGATGTGGTCGACGTGCTCGATGTCCACGGGGCACTGCTCGACACAGGCCCCGCAGGTGACGCAGGACCACAGGATGTCCGGGTCGATGACGCCGTTGACGTCCGCGCCGCCGACCAGCGGGCGCTGGGCCTCGGCGAAGACGTCGACGGCGGTCGTCTCCAGGGCGGCCTTGGCCTCCTCGCCCTCGGCCAGCAGGTACGGAGCCTTGGCCAGCGCGTGGTCGCGCAGGCTCATGATGAGCAGCTTCGGACTCAGCGGCTTCTCGGTGTTCCAGGCCGGGCACTGCGACTGGCAGCGGCCGCACTCGGTGCAGGTGGCCAGGTCCAGCAGGCCCTTCCAGGTGAAGTCCTCGATCGCGCCGCGGCCGATCTTGTCGTCCTCGCCCGGGTCCTCGAAGTCCACGGCCTTGCCGGCCGAGTAGACCGGCAGCAGCGGGCCCAGGGCGCGGGGGCGGCGGGAGAAGGCGATGTTGAACGGGGCCAGGAAGATGTGCAGGTGCTTGGAGTGCACGACCAGCACCAGGAAGCTCAGGACCACGCCGAGCGAGAGCAGCAGGCCGGCGGTCTCGAGGACGTCGTTGCCGGTCTTGCCGGCGCCGTGCAGCAGGTGGCCGGCGGCCTGGCTGGCGAACGCGCCGTGCGGGAAGGGGAAGTTCCCGGTGTTGATCTGCGCGCCCCGGTAGAGCAGCAGGGTCCACATGACGTTGAAGATCATGAAGAGCACGACCCACGCGGCGGTGGTGTGCGAGCCGAAGAAGCGGGACCCGCGGCCGGCCTTGTCGGGGTTCTGCCGCAGCCGGATCACGGCGAAGGCCAGCAACCCGGCCAGGACCGCGACGATGAAGAAGTCCTCCAGGAAGCCCAGCCAGGCGTCGGTGCCGATGAGCGGGATGTGGAAGTCCCGGTCGAACAGCGCGCCGAAGCCCTCCACGATGGTCGCGCCGAGGATGACGAAGCCCCAGAACACCGCGAAGTGCGCGGCGCCGGGACCGGACCACTTCAGCAGCTTGCGCTGCCCGAAGACCTCGGTCACGACGGCCCACAGCCGCCGTCCCGGCTGGTCTATGCGCCCCGGCTCTGCCGGCTGCATCGTGCGGCCCAAGCGATAGAGCATCAGCACACGGCGTCCGGCCAATGCGAACGCCGTGAGCGTGATCGCCGCGCCGATGATGAGTCGTACAGCCACAGGGGCCTCCGTTCATTGCGAGGGGAAGGTGGAACGCCTTTCGATTTCTGCGAGCAGCGCGGGCAGGATTTCGCGGGCGTCGCCGACGACACCGAGTGCGGCGAGCTTGAAGATCGGCGCCGCGGGATCGTCGCCGATCGCGACGACGGTCTTCGCGCCCTGCATCCCGGCGCGGTGCCGGACCGAGCCGGAGACACCGCAGGCCAGGTAGAGGCGAGGGTTGACGACCTTGCCGGTGATGCCGACGCGCGCCTCGGCCGGGATCCAGCCGAGCTCGGCGGCGGTGTGCGAGCCGGCCAAGGCGCCGCCGAGCGCTTCGGCGACGTCGGCGAGGACGGCAAAGGTGGACTGCGAGCCGATGCCGCGGCCGCCGGCGACGACGATGTCGGCGTGGTCCAGGGCGGGGCATGCGGCGCGGGGCTTGGGGGTCGCGGCTATGCGCGGAGCGCGGACTTTGGAGGGCTCGACGGCGATGGTGTGGAGAATCGGGGCCGCGGGACTCGGCTCGGGAACGGCGGCCTCGGGACGGACGGTGATGATCGGGGTGCCGCGGACGACGGTCGACTCGACGAGGTGCGAATCCGCGAGGCAGCGCTGGACGGCGACCGGGCCGGAGCGGACGTCGACGGCGTCGGTGATGATGCCGGAGTCGAGGCGGATCGCCAGGCGGGCGGCGGTTTCCTGGCCTCGGCGGGTCGCGGCTATGAGGATCGCGGCGGGATGGAGATGCTGCGCCACTGCTGCCAGGAGGTCGGTGTCGGTGCCTCGTTTGGATTCGCTCATGCCCCGCTGCTCAGGCAGCGCAGAACTGTCCGGGCACCAGATCTCCGTAGCGCCATAGCGCCCCAGAACCCTGATCTCCTCCTCATCGGGCGCGTCCGCGCACACCGCGACCGGCTCCCCCAGCCGCCGGGCCAGCGTCAGCAGCGCGCACGCCGAGCGCGCCACCGTGCCCGCGCGCGCGTCGCGGTCGACGAGCGCCACCACTTTCGCCATCCGGCCTCCTTGCCGTGATGTCGGTCGTGCGGTCGGTTGTGCGGTCGGTCGTGCGGGTCAGAGGAACTGTCGGAGGGTCAGGAAGTCGGCGATCCGGGCGGCCGCCGTGGCGGGGTCCCCGGTCACGGTCGTGGTGCGCTCCTCGGCGCGGGTGACGCCGGTGACCTTCGTCGCGGCGGCGGCCAGGCCGACCTCGTCGGCCCCGATGCCCAGATCCGCCAGGGACCAGGTGCGGACCAGCTTCTGGCGGGCGTCGGCGACGGCCTCGAAGCGGGGGTAGCGGGGTTCGCCGCTGCGGTCGGTGACCGAGACCACGGCGGGCATCGCGGCGGCCAGGTCCTCAGTGCCGGCGCCGTCCTCGCGGGTGGCGAAGAGCATGTCCTCGTCGGTGCGCACGGAGTCGCAGCAGCACAGGGCCGGCACGCCGAGGCGTTCGGCGAGCATCGCCGGGATCACCGACATCGCGGAGTCCGTGGAGGCGGTGCCGCACAGGACCAGGTCGAAGCCCAGGCGGCGGCAGGCGGCGGCCAGGACCAGGGAGGTGGCCGGGGCGTCGCTGCCGTGCAGGGCGTCGTCCAGGACGTGCACGCCCTCGTCGGCGCCGCGGGCCAGCGCGGAGCGCAGCGCGCCGGAAGCTCCGGACGGGCCCATGGTCAGGGCGGTGACCTGCACGTCGAGACGACGGCAGGCGATGCGCGCGGCCTGCTCGACCGCGTATTCGTCGGCGTCCTGCAGCCGGCAGCGCACCGCCGACCGGTCCACGGTCAGATCCCGCCCGAACGTCACCTCCGCCATCGCTTGCGGGACGTGCTTGGTCAAAACGACGATCTTCATCCCACACCTCGCAACTGCTGCGGGAGTGTAGAGGCCTGATGACCAATGGAGAAGACCCCTGACACGCGAGGCGCGTGTCAGGGGTCTCTCGGACACCCCGGAGGGTGATCGGGGGGTCAGTGGACCAGCGTGTAGCCGGCCTCGTCGACGGCGGCCTGGACGGCCTCGGCCGGCAGCGGGGCGGCGCTGGTGACGGTGACCTGGCCGGTCTCCAGCACCACGTCCACCTTCTGCACGCCGTCGATCGCGCCCACCTCCTCCGTCACGGACTTGACGCAGTGACCGCAGGTCATGCCCGATACGGTGTAGACGGCGGTGGTCAGGGTCTCGGACACGAGGCTCTCCTTCGGCGTGGTCGCAACGGCTTCGGAAACAGGGGCGGCGCAACAGGAACAGCCCGAGGCGGCGGGCGCCTCGTCCTGGATCACGGTCAGCTCGGTCATGCCGGCTACTATACCCCCCTAGGGTATCTACCCCGGAGGGCCGGCCTGTGATCTCGATCACAGGCCGGCTACCTCAAATCACAAGATCCTTCCGAACCTGATCATTCGCGGGTGAATCCCCCTCAGCGGACATCCAGTGTCACGGCCGCCGTGTGCAGCACGCCGGCCGTCTGGAACTGGAGGTACATCCGCCACTGCCCGGCCTTCGGCAGCGTCGCGTCGAAGGTCAGGTCCGGACCGCCGGTCGGGGTGGTCGCGATGCCGCCCCGCGGGTGCAGGTGGGCCATCGCCAGGTCCCCGGCGTGGAAGCCGGACAGGTGGGCGTAGGTCGCCAGGTACGGCTCCAGGTCCGTCACCGGCTTGCCGTCCTTGGCGATCGAGACCTTCAGCGGCATCTCCATCCCGGCCATCAGGTGCATGGAGTCGACCGTGAGGGTGTAGCCGTCGACGGTGGCCGTCGAGGACACGGCCGGCAGCGGCTGGTCCGGGGCCGAGCCCGCGGAGGTCACCTGCTCGGACAGCACCAGCGGCACCGCCTTGCCGTCCGCGCCCTTGGCGATGAACTGCGCGTAGACCCGGTACGCGCCGGGCCCGGCGGCCCGGGTCGGCGCGGTCCACGTGCCGTCCGCGGCCATCGTCGGGTGCACGTGCTGGAAGCCCGACAGGTCCGACCGGACCAGGTAGAAGTGCATCAGCTTGGTCTGCTCGGGCTCGAAGGCGGTGACCGGCTTGCCGTCGGGGCCGAGGATCCGGAACGCGAATCCGGCCGCCGCGACCGAGTCCCCGGTCGGCGCGAAGGTGTAGCCCTGGGCATTGGCGGCCAGGCCGTCGCCCATGTACATGGGCTCGCCGCCGTCGTCTGTGCCGGTCATGCCGGTCATGCCGGAGATGCCGGTCATCGAGGAGTGGGAGTGCGAGGAACTGGAGCTGCCGCACGCCGCGAGCGCCATCACCCCGACGAGGGTGGGGACGAGCAGCAGGAAGCGGACACGGTTGATCGAACGCATGAGAATGAGAACCTTCCGGTGGAATACGTGAACTGACGGCGGATGAGGCCGTCTGTCACGTCCGGGAGATGCTCAGCGTTCGCAGGAGGTCGACACCGGTCCGGGGTGGGCCGTGCGGCCAGCGCGGGTGAATCAGATGCGGCACATACGGCTGCCCTGGCCGCCACAGCGCAATGACGACGAGGAACAGCGCCAGAAACAGGCCGGTCAGGCCTTCCGGGCGCAGCGGGACGCAGGTCTCACCGGACTGCATGTGGTCGGCTGTCGGCTGCTGGTCGCCGACGGTGGTCGCCATATCGGCCTGCGCCGGCATATCGGCTTGCGACGGCATGGCCGCCGGCATCGCGGACTCCGCGTGCGAGGACATCGGCATCGGCATGCAGTGCATCGACGGAGCGCTGAGGCCGTGCATCAGGAACAGGCCGGCGAGCACCGCGAACAGCAGCAGCAACGCGCCGCCGTCCGGGCCCCTGGGCCATGATCCCTCCCGCGCTGAATACCACTTACCGGTATAGGGTAGCGGCCGGGAGGCGGAAGCGATGGGTGCGATCACACATGCGTTGAGAATCACGGGATCCATGACTTGGCAGATCACCTGGGCGCTGATCCTGGGCTTCACCCTCTCGGCGATCATCCAGGCGGTGGTGCACAAGTCGACGATCGGGCGGCTGCTCGGCGACGACCGGCCGCGGACGCTGGCGGTCGCCTCGTTGCTGGGGGCGGCGTCGTCCTCGTGCTCCTACGCCGCGGTGGCGCTGGCGCGCTCGTTGTTCCGCAAGGGCGCGAACTTCACCGCCGCGACCGCGTTCGCCTTCGGTTCCACCAACCTGGTGCTGGAACTCGGCGTGATCCTGTGGCTGCTGATGGGCTGGCAGTTCACGGCGGCGGAGTTCGTCGGCGGCCCGGTGATGATCGTGGTGCTGGCGCTGCTGTTCCGGCGCTTCATGAAGCCGGCCCTGCTGCGCGAGGCGCGGGAGCAGGCCGACCGCGGGGTCGCGGGCTCCATGGAGGGGCACGCGGCGATGGACATGGCGGTGGCCGGGGACGGCTCGTTCTGGCGGCGGCTGCTCTCGCGCGCCGGGTTCACCTCGGTGTCGCACGTGTTCGTGATGGAGTGGGCCGCGATCCTGCGGGACCTGGTGATCGGGCTGTTCATCGCCGGGGCGATCGCGGCCTGGGTTCCGGACTCGTTCTGGGAGCACTTCTTCTTGTCCGGGCACCCGGTGTTGAGCGGGCTGTGGGGGCCGCTGATCGGCCCGGTGGTGGCGGTGATCAGCTTCGTGTGCTCGATCGGGAACGTGCCGCTGGCCCTGGTGCTGTGGAAGGGCGGGATCAGCTTCGGCGGCGTGACCGCGTTCATCTTCGCGGACCTGCTGATCCTGCCGATCCTGAACATCTACAAGAAGTACTACGGCAAGCGGATGGCCTGGTTCATGCTGTGGACGTTCTTCATCGCGATGGCCGGCGCGGGATACGTCGTGGAGCTGCTGTTCAACGCCTTCGGGTGGGTCCCGGAGCGCGGCGGGACGACGGTGATGACCGAGGGCGTGACGTGGAACTACACCACCTGGCTGAACATCGTGTTCCTGGTGCTGGCGCTCGTGCTCGTGGTGCGGTTCCTGCGCACTGGCGGCCGGGCGATGCTGCGGATGATGGGCGGCGGGCCCACGGATCATGAATCCATGGAACACAGCGGACACTAGAAGCACGTCACCGGCGTTTGGGCGAGAATACCGACCATGGTCGACTCTGCGAACTCGTATCTCCTCGTCGGCGGCTACGGCACGGGCGTGCACTGCCTGCGCTACGACGCCGACGGCGCCCTGTCCCCGGTGTCGTCGGTGGACATCGCCGACCCCTCCTACGTCGCCTATGACAGCACGCGCGGCGTCCTGACAGCGGTGGTCGAGCAGGAGCCGGCCGGCCGCGTGGCCTCCGCGCGCTTCACCGTCGCCGACGGGGGCGGCGCCGTCCGCGACCAGACCGACAGCGGCGGCGCGGCCCCCTGCCACCTGGCGCTGCACCCCGACGGCACCACCTTGTTCGTCGCCAACTACGTGTCGGGGACGGTCGCGGTCTTCGCCCTGGACGCCGAGGGCCGGGTCGCCGGCAGCGAGCCCGCGCAGGTGATCCAGCACTCCGGCTCGGGTCCGCGGACCGACCGGCAGGAGGGCCCGCACGCGCACCAGGTGGTGGTCTCCCCCTCGGGACGCTGGGTGCTGGCCGTGGACCTCGGGACGGACGCGGTGTACGTGTACTCCTACGAATCCGAGTCCGGCCGGCTGTCGGCACAGAGCCACGTGCAGCTGCCCGGCGGCTCGGGCCCGCGCCACCTGGCCTTCCACGGCTCGGGGAACTACTTCTACCTGCTGAACGAGATCTCCTGGACCGTGGCGGTGTGCTCGTGGGACGAGTCCACCGGCGTCGGCGAGGCCGGTCCGGAGGTCCCGAGCCGGGCCGCGGTCGACCGTGCGGCGTCCGACCGCGCCTGGTGCGCGGCGATCCGGGTGTCGGCCGACGACCGCTTCGTGTACGCCTCCAACCGCATCGACGACACGATCGCGGTCTTCGCGGTGGTCGACGACGGCGCCCGCCTGGAGCAGATCGAGGTCGTGCCGGCCGGCGGCTCGTGGCCGCGCGACATCGTGCTGTCCCCGGACGGCACGCTGCTGTTCTGCGCGAACCAGCACTCGGATTCGATCACGGTGTTCCGGGTCGACGCCGAGAGCGGGCGGCTGACGCCGGTCGGGACGCCTTACGCGGTCACGACCCCGGCGTCGCTGCTGCCGATCTAGAGCAGGGGAACCGCGGCGGTGGGCGTTCCATCACCACCGCGGTTCTCCCCTCCGCAGGCTCTAACTCGATCGTGTGGTCGATATCTTCCGGAGAACGGCTCTCAATCGGTGTCGGTCGCGGCGAGCACGGCCAGGCTCTCCCCGCCGGGACGGACCGCGACCAGACCGATGTCCCAGAAGACGTGGGTGTACCAGGGAGATTCCGCGTCGAAGCCGAACCAGGTGCACTGCTGAGCCCGCTCCCACACTTCCTGAGGACTGGCGCCCTCCGCCGCCCCGGCGAGCGCGGCCAGCGAGCGCCAGGCGAACAGCCGGCTGTGGGCGCCGTGGCGGCCCCGGCCGTAGGCGCTGCCGTCCAAGGCGGCGTGGAACAGGATCCACCACGCCACGTACGCCTCCACGCCGAACACGGCCAGCCGGAACGGGACGCTCCCGGCCTCCAGGCACTGCAGGCCGAGCCCGGCCAGGGCTTCGAGGATGTTCTCCGGCGTCACGGCTTCGCCGAGGTCGAACACCCTCGCCTCGATCTCGCCGTTGGAGTCCTCGGCCCAGTTCAGGACGGCCGCCGACACCGCGTCCGCCACCGCCTGGGTGCTCACGTCGGTCGCCGGCCACGCCGGCCGCTCGCCCGGCGCGACCCTGATCTCGCGGTCCGCCTCGCCGATGGCGGGCGGCCCCTGGTCCCAGCCGGCTTCGAACCCGGCCAGCTCCAGCGGCAGCCAGCCGAGCGGATGGCGCCGCATCGCCGCCGAGGACGCCCACTCGGCGATCCGCGGCCGCCGCGCGAGCGTGCCCTCCCGCAGGACGAGCTCGTGCACCAGGCAGGCGCGGAAGGTGTCGCCGTCGTCCCCGGAGCCCTCGACCGCCGCCGCCAGGCCGGTGCGCGGGCCCTCGGCGACCAGCAGGGCCGCGGCGAGCCGGTCGATGTCGTGCCCGGCGTCCCGGCCGGCCGCGATCAGCCGGAGCGCCTGGGACAGGTCGCCGTTGCCGCAGACCCCGGCGAGCAGTTTGAACAAGTGGTCGAAGGTATGCAGGTACTGCCAGGCCCGGGGTTCGGCCCGATGGCACTGGAGCAATTCGACGCCGAGATCCCCGAGGTACGCGCTGTCGCCGTCGGCGCAACGCCGCTCCGACTCGGCACGCACCCAGCGGATGACCTTCCCCGGCTCGGCGTCGGCGGTGCGCCCGAGGTCGCGCAGCAACCGGATGGTTCGCTCGATCTTTTCCGCCACGCCGCGAGCGTACGAAGTCTGCGACGACACCGATGACGGCCTTTTTCCCCGCCTACCCCGCGGTCACTAGCGCTAGGGTCGCGCGGTCACTAGCGCTAAGCTCGCGCGTCCCAGGCCGCCAGTAGCGCGCGCTCCTTCTCGGCGGTGAGCCCGTGCGGCCTGCGCGGCTGGTAGGAGCGCCGGACGGCACCGTCGTCGGCGGCCAGCCAGGCCCAGGTGTCCCGGACGGTCTCGCGCAGCGGGCGGCAGCGGAGCCCGGCCGCTTCGGCGCGGGAGGTGTCCGTCTCCCAGGGCACCTCGCCCGGCGGGATCCAGATGGTCAGCTCGCTCCAGACTTCGACGTCCTGCGTCTGGAGGAAGTCGCTCGCGACCCAGTCCAGCTCGGCCGCCGAGCCGGTGGCCTCGATGCAGGCTTCGAGGAGTTCGCCGTAGGTGGAGGCGTTGGCGGGGGTGCCGGCGACCATGTAGCCGCCGGTCAGGCCCTGGTCGACAGCGGTGAGGACGAAGTCTGCGATGTCGCGGACGTCGATCGGGTTCACCGGGGACGAGGGGTCGCCGGGAGCCAGGGTGCGCAGGGTGCGGGTGGTGCCGGCGTCGGCCATGCGGAGCAGCAGAGCCGGGAGGCGGCCGATGTCCTCGTGCGGGCCGAGCAGCAGGCCCAGCCGCAGGGACAGGGCGCGGCCGGGGAAGTCGCGGGCCACGACGCGCTCGCAGCCGGCCTTGAGGGTGCCGTAGTCGCCGTCGTCGGGGCCGGCGTCCGGGAAGCAGTCGTGGAGCGGGGAGTCGTCGGTGACGGGCTGCGCCGGCCAGTCGGGGAAGACGTTGATGGTCGACATGAACACGTACGTCGCAGCGCTGTCCGCCAGCGCGCGGACCGCGTCGCCGACGACCCGCGGGACGTAGCCGGAGGTGTCGACGATCGCGTCCCAGGGACCGTGGCCGGCCAGGCGCGCCAGGTCCTCCTGGGACTCGCGGTCGCCGCGCACGGCCCGGACGCCGGGGACGTCCGGGGCGGTACGGCCGCGGTTGAACACGGTCACCTCGTGGCCGGCCGCCAGGGCCCCGGCCGCGACGGCCCGGCCGAGGAACGCGCTGCCGCCGAGTATGAGAAGTCGCATTGCCCCACCCTCGCAGGACGCGGAGTGCGAAGGCCAGATCATTCTGCTGAGGGCGGACGGACCGGCCCGGAGCACGCGGGGTGCCTCAGAGCGTGAGCTGCGTGATGGTGTAGATCAGCAACCCGGCCAGCGCGCCGACCACGGTGCCGTTGATCCGGATGAACTGCAGGTCGCGGCCGACCTGGAGCTCGATCTTGCGGGAGGTGGCCGGGCCGTCCCAGGCCGCGACGGTGTCGGTGATCAGGGACGTGATCTCCTGGCGGTAGGTGGTCACCAGGTGCACCGCGACCTCGCGGACCCAGCCGTCGGCCTTCTCCTGCATGGCCGTGTCGGTCTCCAGGCGGTGGCCCAGGCTCTGCAGCCCCTGCCGGGCCCGCGCCTGCAGGTCGCTGTCCGGGTCCTCGGCGGCGTTTATCACCGCCGAGCGCATCGCGGTCCAGCCGGAGGCGACCAGGCCCTGGAGCTCGGGGTGCTGGAGCAGGTTGGCCTTTACCTTTTCGACGCGGCCGCGAGTCTCGGAATCGGACTTCAGTTCCTCGGCGTAGTCGGCCAGGAAGCGGTCCAGCGCGCCGCGCACCGGGTGGTGCTGGTCGTCGCGGACGCTGCCGGCCAGCTTCACCAGCTCGCGCTGGAGGCGCCGGGCGACGGCGTCGTCCAGGAAGCGCGGGGACCACAGCGGGGCCTCGTTCGACACCGCGTTCTCGATGGCCTCAGGGTGCTCCTCCAGCCAGTCGTGGGCGCGCGCGGCGAGGATGTCGACCAGCTGGTGGTGGCTGCCGGACTCGGTGAGGCGCTGGAGCAGGCCGCCGAGCGGGGTGGCGACGTCGGCCTTGGCCAGCCGGGTGGTGACGGCCTCGCCGAGGATCTTCTGGATGTCCTCGTCGCGCAGGACGGTCAGCACGCCGCGGACCGCGGTGGCCAGCTCCTTGGTGACGCGCGCGGCGTTCTCCGGCTGCGAGAGCCACTGGCCGGTCCGGCGGGAGATGCCCAGCGCGGACAGCCGGCCGCGGATGACCTCCTCGGACAGGAAGTTCTCGCCGACGAACTCCCCGAGGCCCTCGCCGAACTGGTCCTTGCGCTTGGGGATGATCGCGGTGTGCGGGATCGGCAGGCCCAGCGGGTGCTTGAACAGCGCGGTGACGGCGAACCAGTCGGCCAACCCGCCGACCATGCCGGCCTCGGCGGCGGCCTGGACGTAGCCGGTCCAGCCGGTGACGCCGTGGTTCTGGAGGGTCTTCATCGTGATGTAGACGGCCGCCGCCGCCAACAAGAACCCGGTCGCCACCGACTTCATGCGGCGCATCCCGCGCCGCCTGGTCAGTTCGCTGGGGGTCAGCGGGTCACGGGGCCGGGCTTTCGTCACGATCGTTATTGTGGCCCAGCTGGCGGACTTGCGCCGAGCCCACGGCCCGGTAACGGTCGGGATCACAGGTGAAGACGATGATTTGGGTCGGTTTACCGCCGTTTGTCGCCTCGGGCGTGGCGGCGGCGCTGCCGGCGTGGTTGAGCAGGGCGCCGAGCATGCGGCGCCGGCCGGGGTCGGCGGCACCGAGCGCGTCGTCGATGATCACCGGCACCCCGCCGTCCGGCCCGACCAGCGCGGCGCACGCCAGGCGCACGCACATCGCGACGGCCTCACGCGCGCCGGTCGAGAGCTCGGCGTAGGGGTCGGTGCGGCCGGCCAGGGTGCGGGAGGCGATGCGCAGGTCGGCGTCCACGGTGACCTCGAACGAGGCCCCGAACACCAGGCGCCCGAACCGTTCGACCTGCTCCTTGAACGGGCCCTGATAGGAGCGCGTGGCCTCCTCGCGACGGAGCAGGATCGTCCTGCGGAGCAGCTCCGCGGCCTCGGCGCGGGCGGTGACCGAGGCCAGGTCGCGCTCGGCGGCGTCGCGCCGGGCCTCGGCCTCGCGGTGCCGGTCGGCCAGGTCGTCGCCAACGGCGTCCAGGCGTCCGGCCAGGTGCTGCAGGCCCGCGCGGGCGTCAGTGATCTCGGCCTCGGTGCGCGCCACGACGTCGCGGGCGTTGCGCAGCAGGAGCTCGACCTGCTCGGGCTGGGCGTCGCGGTAGTTGGCGTCGTGGGCGGCACGGTCCTGGACGGCGGCGGCGAGGGCCTTGGCCGCCTCGGCGTCGCGCTGCTCGACCACCGGATCCTCGGCGGCGAGCCGGGCCTCGGCCAGCCGGGTACGCGCGGCCTCGTGCTCGGCGGCCAGATGCTCGGCACGCCCGGCGAGCTTCTGCGCGTCGGCGACGATCTCGCTCGCCCGCGCCTCGGCCAGCCGCAGCGCATCGGCCGCACGCTCGAGGTTGGCGGCGGTCTCCTCCGACTCGGCCCGCCGGTGGTCGGCGACGGTCTCGGCCTCACCCCGGTCGGCAGGCGGCAGCACCCCGGCATCACGGCGCTCGAGATGCTCGGCGATGCGGGCCTCAAGCCGCGCCTGCTCATCGGCGAGGGCGGCAGGGTCCTTGCTCAGCCTGGTGCGTGCGGACTCGGCGGCGACCAGCGCGGCGCGCGCCTCGACGTGCCGCTGGAGGCGGACGCGGGCGGCCGCGAGGTCGCGGACGCCGGCCTGGCGGCAGAGGGTGGCGAGGGAGGACTCGGCGGCGTCGAGCTTGCCGCGCAGCTCGCGCTCGCTGGCGCCGGGGGCGAGGGTGACGCGCAGGACGCCTTCGGCCTCGATGACGAGGTGGTCGGTGAGGCGGCGGACCAGCGGCTCGGCGAAGTCGGCTTCGGTGCGGGCCTCGGGGACCAGCGAGACCGATTCGGCGGCGGTGCGGGCGCGGGCCTCGGGCACGGTGGCTGCGGCGGCGGCGATGCCGGCGGATACGGTGCCGGCGGATGCGGTGCCGGCGGATGCGGTGGCGTCGGCCGACGCGCGGGCGGTCGGGACCGACACCGTCACCAGCGCACTCCCCAACCGCTCCACCCGCACCGTCGCCGCAGCCACCTCGATCGCCGTCCGCGCGTCGCGCACGCCGCGGTCGGCCTGGTCGATGGTCTCGACCGCGCGGTCGTCGATCTCCGTGGCGGCGGTCTCGGCGGCGGCGAGTTCCACCTCGCGGTCGGCCTCGGCCAGGGCTTCGCGGTCGGCGCGGACCCGCTCCAGCTCGTAGGCGTCGCGCATCCAGCGGTAGTCGGCGTCCGCGTCCTGGTACTGGCGCAGTGCGAGGCGGTGCGCCTCGTCGGCGGTGCGGTGCATCGCCGAGGCGCCCTCGCGGCGGGAGTCGGCCTCGGTGCGGAGCTCGGTGTGGGCGGCGATCTGCTGGTCCAGCGCCTGGAGTTCGTCCTCGTAGTCGTCCACGCTCCGCACCAGCGCCAGGCGCGCCGTGCGGGCGCCGGCCGCGAGTTCGGCGTCGCGCGAGGCTCGCTCCACCAGGGCCGCCGCGTCGTCACGGCGGGTGCGCAGGGTCTCGACGTCTTTGGCACGCTTGCCGAAATCGTCCAGGTCGCCGCGGTCGGTCACCAGACGCTGCCGCAGCTCGGCCAGGCGCGCGGTCACCTCGCCGTGCCGTTCGGTGTCGGCCTCGACCCGGGCCAGGGTCTGGGCCAGGTCCTCGGCCTCGGCGGTCGCGCTCGCGGCGGCGTCCTGCGCGGCGCGGTACTCCCCCGTCGGCTGGTGGTTCTTCGCCGTGAAGTAGCGCGCGAACTCCTTCTCGACCCGCTGGACCAGCGTGTCCTCGGACCCGTCGCCGGGCCCGGACTCACCGCCGGCCGCGGTGTCGAGGGCGGCGCGCAGCCAGGAGCTGCCGGCGATGCGGTCCACGTCGAAGGGCTTGTCCTGCAAGACCCGCAGGGCTTTGAACAGGTCGTAGTCCGTGGCCTGGTTCAGGATGGCCAGGACGCGCTCGTGGGCCTCGCGGCCGGTCAGCGTCTCCGGGGCCGGCGCCAGGATGCGCAGCTCGGTCAGCGGACGGAGCCAGCGCTTGCGGTAGACCAGGTGGTGGCCGCCGACCCGGAACTCGGCCTCGACCTCCGGCGCGGCGTCGGTGTGCCGGGGCTTGACCGCGCGCACGGCCTCCTTGCGGGAGGAGTCCAGCTCGTCCAGGAGCAGGCCGAAGGCCTCGATGGTGCTGCTCTTGCCCGACTCGTTGGGGCCCTCGACCACGGTCACGCCGTGTTCCTCGAACGTCAGCTCGCGGTCGGCGACGCCGCGGAAGTTGGTCAGGTGGATCCGCAGCAGCCTCACGAAGCCCTCCCGGCACCGATGCCCGCGCCCGACAGACGCACCAGCAGTCCGAGCGCGTCGGATGCCTGCCGCGCCGCCGCCTCATCGGCGCCGCCGGCCAGTTCTCGCAGATCGTCCAAAGCGCGCGCCGCGAAGCCGGTCAGGCCGAGCGCGTCGAAGTCGTCGTCGGCGGGGCGGATCGCCAGATCGGTGCGGCTGGAGGAGTCGCGGAACCCGGCGAACAGATCGGCGGCCTCGTCGCGGACCGCGTCGAGCGCGTCCTTCTCGGCGACCGAGAGGGTCCCGCGCAGCGCGAAGTTCAAAATGGTGCGGTCCTTGTCCGGCAGGTCCGCCAGCCGGGCCCGGAGCGCCTCGACATCGGCGGCGCCGCTGAGCTCGACCGTCACCGGCTCGAACCGCCACGTGCCGACCCGGTGCCGGGCGACCTTCGGCGCGAGCGTGAGATCGGCCTCGTCGATCTCCACGACCAGCACATTGCCGGCGTCCACCTCGTCGAAGTCCGTCGGCTCCGGCGCCCCGGAGTACCACACCCGCGGCGTCACCTCAGTGGTCGAATGCCGGTCGCCGAGCGCGACGTAGTGCGCCTTGCCCGCCTCCAGCGCGGCGCGCACGCCCGCGATGCGGATCAGCGACACCGGGTCCGCCTGCGGGGCGACGGCGTCCACCGCGCCGTGGCCGACCGCGACGCGCACCACGCCGGGCGGGGCCGTTTCGAGGGCTTCGAGCAGGTCGCCGAGCAGGTCCGAGGTCGGCCGCTTGGAACGCCACGGCGCACCGACCACCTCGAAGCCGGGGCGCACCTGGACCGGATGCCCGTCGCGCAACACCACCACGTTGGGCGGGCACGCCTGCAGGAAGCGCTCGGAGTCCCAGATCGAGGCGGCGTTCAGCGGATCGTGGTTGCCCGGCAGCAGGAACACCTTCAGCGGCAGGGCTTTCAGCTTCTCCATGGCCTGCCGGACCGTGCGGGCCGACTCGGTGTTCGTCTCGAACACGTCCCCGCCCACCACGATCGCTTCGCAGCCCTCGGACACCGCCAGGCGCCCCAGCGTGCCCAGGACGTCACGGCGCGCGGCGTCGAACTGGCCCTGGCGTTCGGGGTCCAGGTACCGCCGGCCCATGCCGAGCTGCCAGTCGGCGGTGTGCAGGAATCGCATAGAGGTCAACCGTAGACCGTCGGACTGTCAGCCCGCGGCGGTTCGGGTCAGGACTGGACCCGCCAGCCGGAGGCGGCCAGGTCCGCCGCCAGCCGGTCGGCCACGGCCGGGTCCACCAGCAGCTCCACCAGGCCGGCCTCGCGGCCCTGGGAGTGGTCGATGCGGACGTCCTCGATGTTCACCCCGACGCTGCCGGCCGTGGCGAACAGCCGCGCCAGCTCGCCGGGGCGGTCGGAGATCAGCACCGGCACCGCCGAGTAAGAGGCCGAAGCCGCTCCGTGCTTGCCGGGGATGCGGGCGTGGCCGGCGTTGCCCCGGCGCAGCAGCTCGGCCAGGTCGGTGGCGCCGCGCTTGGCGGCCTCGGCGTCCGGGCCGGCCAGGGCGCGCAGCGCCTCGACCGCCTCGTTCAGGTCGGCGGCGTAGGCGGCCAGGACCTCGGCGATCGCCGGAGCGTTGGCGGAGAGGATGTCCTCCCACAGTTCCGGCGCGCCGCCGGCGATGCGGGTCAGGTCCCGGATACCGGTGCCGGAGATGCGGACCGACTCCTCGCGGGCGTTCTCCAGGCGCGCCGCCATCAGCGCGGCGACCAGGTGCGGGGCGTGCGAGATCAGGGCCACGGCGTGGTCGTGCTCTTCGGTGTCCATCACGACCGGCACCGCGCCGCACAGCGAGACCAGCTCCAGGGCCTGGTTCAGGGCGTCGCGGGAGGTCGTCGGGCCCGGTGTCAGCACCCAGGGACGGCCCTCGAACAGGTCCGAGCGGGCCGCCAGCGGGCCGGAGCGCTCGCGGCCGGCCAGCGGATGGCCGCCGATGAACCGGCTCAAGTCGGCGCCGGCCTCCTCGGCCGAGCCGTGCACCAGGGCCTTGACCGAGCCGACGTCGGTGTAGACGCGGGCCCAGTCCTCGCGCTGGGCCTGGGCCAGCATCGTCCCTATCCGCGCCGGCGGCACGGCCAGGATGCACAGGTCCACCGGCTGTGGCGGACGGCCGGTCCGGCCGGCGCCGAGCGAGGCGGCGGTACGTGCGGCGCCCTCGTCGGAGTCGCTGAGGTGCACCTCGATACCGCGGCGGGTCAACGCCAAGGCGATGGACGTGCCGATGAGTCCGGTACCGACGACCAAGGCGGAACGCATAGGGAAACCCTATCGGCCTACGCGGCCGCTATTGCGCGATGTCCTTGCGCAGTGCCGCAGCACCACCGAGGTAGACATGCTGGATCTCGTGCTTCGAGCGCAGCGTGTCCACATGCGCCAGCAGCCGGACCACACGCGGCATCGCGCCCTCGACGTCTATCTCCTGCGCGCACATCAGCGGCACGTCGACGATGCCCAGCTCGCGCGCGGCCAGGGCCGGGAACTCGCTGTGCAGGTCCGGTGTGGCCGTGAACAGCATGCTGATCAGGTCGTCGACGGTGAAGCCGTTCTGCTCCATCACCTGCTTGACCAGCTCAGTAGTGCCGGCCAGGAGGTGGTCCCGGTCGTCTACGTCCAGCTGGATCGCGCCTCGTACCGCCCGCACTGCCATGAGGCCACCCTACTGATCACACGAACACGCCGCGCGTGGCGTCCCGCCGTGCGAGACGGCCTACGCCGGCACGTCGAAGCTGTGACCGCAGGGATAGGTGGTGCCGGTGGGAAGCCGTTCCAGCCGCAGCATCTCGAAGCGCTCCCGGGTGGCGTCGTCGTTCGGGGTGTAGACCATCATCCGGGTCTCGGGGGTGGCGGCCACGTCGAGGGTGGTGACCACGACACTGAGATCGCCGATCGCCGGGTGCCGGAAGACCTTCACCCGGACGCCGCCGTCGGCCACGCCGTGCTCGGCCCACAGCTCGGCGAACTCCGGGCTGGCCGCGCACAGCCGCTTCACGAACTCGTCCCAGGCCGGCTCGCCGACGTGCCGGCCGTAGCGGGCCCGGAAGTTCGCGACCATCCGGGCCAGGTCCTCTTGACGGTTCACGAACGGGTGGCAGCACTTGGGGCTGGTGAAGCACGACCACAGGGAGTTCCGCTTGTCCTCGGGCAGGTGCACCAGGAACGGGAACAGCAGCGCGTAGGGACGGTTCCAGGCCAGGATGTCGCTGCGGCCGTTGACCACCGAGGCGGGCAGCGGGTCCAGGCCGTCCAGGATCTGCTGGACCTCCGGGTCCAGGCGCCGGCAGCCGGTCATCGACGGAACGGCCGGGACGTCCGCGAGCTGGTACAGGTGCTCGGTCTCGGCCGGGTCCAGGCGCAGCGTGCGAGCGACCGCGTCCAGGACCTGGACGCTGGCGTTGATCTGCCGGCCCTGCTCCAGCCAGGTGTACCAGGTCACCCCCACGCCGGCGAGCTGCGCGACCTCCTCGCGGCGCAGGCCCGGGGTCCGGCGCCGGGTGCCGGTGGGCAGGCCCAGGACCTCCGGGTCGAGCCGCTCGCGGCGGCTGCGCAGGAACGAGGCCAGCTCCGAACGGCGCGGCGCGCCGTCCTTGGCGGGAGCCCGCACCGGGGACAGCGGGGGGATGGAAACGTCTATGCTCACACCACCATGATGCATCCTCGGACATCCTGGTGCCAGGTACTGGTGGTAATAGGATAACGGGACTCCTGGTACCCCCATAAAGTCCGGCGCATCCTGGTGTTGTGACCAAGACGATAAGCGAGTCCGCGACCGGACCGAATCAGGTGACGACCTCTCCCGCCGGCGGTGCCACCGCCACGTTAACCCCGCCAAGAACGCAACGCGGCCCGGGCGCTGTAGACGCCCCGGCCGGCAACCGCCGGTCGGGGCTGATCCTGGCGACCGTGCTGGTCGGCTACTTCATGGCCCTGCTCGACGGCTCCATCGTGAACGTGGCGCTGCCCAGCATCCGCGAGAAGCTGCACGCCACCGGCGCCAGCCTGCAGATGGTCGCCGCCGGCTACATCATCGCCTACGCGGTGCTGCTGGTGACCGGGGCCCGGCTGGGCCGCATCCTGGGCCACGAACGGCTGTTCAAGGCCGGACTGCTCGGCTTCACCATCGCCTCGCTGGCCTGCGGGCTGGCGCAGAACAGCGGCGAGCTCATCGTCTTCCGGGTGATCCAGGGCATAGCCGCGGCGGTCATGCTGCCGCAGGTCCTCAGCCTGATCCAGCAGAACTTCCAGGGCGAGGCCCGGGCCAAGGCGATGAGCGCCTGGACCGCGGTGCTGGCCTCCGGGATCGTGGTCGGGCAGGTGCTCGGCGGCGTGCTGGTGACCGCGAACCTGTTCGGCTGGTCGTGGCGCCCGGTGTTCCTGGTGAACGTGCCGATCGGGATCGTGCTGTACATCGCGGCGATCCGCTCGCTGCCCTCGGTGAAGCCGCAGAACACCGCGGCGGGCAACAAGGTCGACCTGGCCGGCGTGCTGACCCTGTCGCCGACCATCCTGGCCCTGGTGGTCCCGCTGGTGCTGGGCCACGACGAGCACTGGCCGATCTGGGGCTGGGTCCTGCTGGCCGCGACCGTGCCGCTGCTGGCCCTGTTCCTGGCCGTCGAGCGCCGGGTGGCGCGCCGAGGCACCGCCCCGATCCTGCCGGGCCGCATCCTGTCGATGTCCGGCATGAAGCCCTCGCTGATCGTGATCTTCCTGGTCATGGTGGTCTACGCCGGCAACCTGTTCGCCACCGCCATCCACCTGCAGGGCGCCCTGGGCTTCAGCGCGCTGAAGACCGGCCTGGCCTTCGCTCCCTGCGCGGCCTCCTTCGGCCTGGTGAGCTACTTCTGGCGGAACATCCCGGCGCACCTGATCCGCCGGCTGTCGGTGATCGGCCTGCTGATCGGCGCGGCCAGCATGGCGGCGCAGATCTGGATGTTCAAGGACGGCGGCTACGGCGGCCTGTGGTTCTACCTGAACCAGATGGTCTTCGGCCTGGGCATCGGCATCGGCAACGCCCCGACGATGACCCTGGCCCTGATGCGGGTCCCGGTCTCCGACGCGGCCGACGCCTCGGGCACCCTGGCCACGAACGCGCAGCTGGCGCAGGTCGTCGGCATCGCCTCGCTGGGCACGCTGTACCTGACGGTGGCCGCCGGCCACGCGGTGCACTCCGCGGGCCACGCCATGGCCTACCTGTCGGGCGCGGGGGTCCTGGTGACGCTGGTGGCGGTGGTGTTCTCCTTCCACCTGTACCGGCTGGACAAGCACGAGCGGGCCGCGAAGGCCGCGGCGGTGGCGACGGTCTGAGCCTGACCCCGCACTGAATACAGCGAAGCGCCCCCGGAGATCACTCCGGGGGCGCTTCCTTGCTGTGCTAGAGCCCGACGGACTTGTAGATCGCGCCGACCTCTTCCTTGTTCAGCGGCCGCATGCGCTCCGGCTTCTGGTCGCCGAGCGAGATCGGGCCGAACTTGGTGCGGACCAGGCCGCGCACCGGGAGCCCGACGGCGTCCATGATGCGGCGGACGATGCGGTTGCGGCCCTCGTGGATGGTGATCTCCACCAGCGCGTTGCGGCCGACGGAGTCCAGCAGCCGGAAGTGGTCGACGCGCGCCAGGCCGTCCTCCAGGTCCACGCCCTCGCGCAGGCGGCGGCCCAGGTCCTTCGGGACGGTGCCGTAGACCTGCGCGCGGTAGACCTTGCGGATCTCGTACGACGGGTGCGCCAGCCGGTGCGCGAGCTCGCCGTCGTTGGTGAGCAGGATCAGGCCCTCGGTGTCGACGTCGAGGCGGCCGACGTGGAACAGGCGCTCGTTGCGGCCGCGCACGTAGTCGCCGAGGTTGGGGCGGTCCGGGTCGTCCATCGCGGAGATCACACCGACCGGCTTGTTGAAGGCGAAGTGCACGATGCCCTCGGCGGTGGAGATGCGCATGCCGTCCACGCGGATCACGGCGGTCTCGGGATCCACCCGCATGCCCTGGTGCCGCACGATCTCGCCGTTGACCTCGACCCGCCCGGCGGCGATCAGGTCCTCGCTGACCCGCCGGCTGCCGACGCCGGCCTGGGCCAGGACCTTCTGAAGGCGCACGCCTTCTTCGTTGGGGTCCGCGAAGGGGTCGTAGTCGCGCCAGTCACGGCCGCCGGCGCTCGGGGCGGTCTGCTTGGCATTACCGGAGCCGCCGGTACCGCCCGAGCCACTCGCACCGCCGGAGCGGCCGCTGGTCTTGCCGGGCGAGCGCCCGCCGTAGGGCGCGGGCTGACGACCGGCGCCGGACCCGGAGCCCGTCCCGGCCTGCCGCGATCCACCGGACCCCCGGGATCCGCCGCCGGAGCCGGAGCCCCGGCCTCCACCGGACTTACTGGGCTGGGAACGGCGAGCGGGGGTGTTCATGGGAACCATTGTCCCCTATCGGGGACCCCCGCTCGTCCGCCCCCGTTCAGGCGGGCTACACGCTCGCCGTATGCCGGCCGGGCGGCCGGTTCAGCTCTTCAGGATCGAGCCGGTGAAGTCGGTGTCGTTCTCATACACACAGGTGATGTCGTGGTACCCCTGCGACCAGGTGCTTTCGTCCGCGAACAGCATGCTGGGCTGCGCGTTCTGCGGGAGCTTGGACTGGTCGACCTTGTCCTTGGCCGCGCTCTCGCACAGCGGCTGGGCGTTGGCCGTCAGATCGTCGTCGCTCGGGGCCACCGAGGTCGCGTTGGGATAGGTGAAGCTGTAGAAGGCCTGGGCGTTGTGCGGCTGGGTGCAGGGGATCGCCTTCACCGAGTCGAAGCCGACCGAGGCGTCCGTGGGCTTCTCGTAGCAGTCACCGGAGCGCAGGCTGACGGCGTCGAGGTTGCCGCTCTTGCTGATGCTGCCGCTGGAGTCGCGGTGCGACTTGTGGCTGTTGGTCACCAGCCAGCTGATGCCGCCGATGATCAGGACGACGACGAAGATCCCGGCGCGGATGTACAGGAACACCGGACCGCGCCGGCGCTTGGGCGTGGGGCCGTAGCTGCCGCCGCCGTTGCCGTTGCCGTACGGGTTCTGCGGCTGGGCGTAAGGGTTCTGCTGCTGGCCATAGGGATTCTGCTGCTGGCCATACGGGTTCTGCGCCCCGCCGGGTACCTGGTCCTGAACCGGCGCGCTGCTCCCGCCGGGACCAGATATGCCCTGGTAAGGCGACTGGTTCGATTGAGGTTCGGTCATGGCGGTGAACTGTAGTGGACCGTGCCGACAGCGTATTGCTCACTTGACACACTCATGATCGATGCCTGAATCGTCCCGGAATCGGGCCGGGATCCAGAGCCGGGCGGCCCGGGTCAGGCCAGTGTCTCGGACTCCTCCATCGACTCCACCGACGGCAGCAGCGGAGCCAGCTCCGGCAGCTCGTCGAGGGTGCGCATGCCCATCTTCTCCAGGAAGAGCAGCGTGGTCCGGTAGAGGATGGCGCCGGAGTCCACGTCGGTGCCGGCCTCCTCGATCAGGCCGCGGGTCAGCAGGGTGCGCATGACGCCGTCGCAGTTCACGCCGCGCACCGCGGAGATGCGCGAGCGGCTGACCGGCTGGCGGTAGGCGACCACCGCGAGGGTCTCCAGCGCCGGCTGGCTGAGCTTGGCCTGCTGGCCGTCGAGGACGAACTTCTCCACCAGCGGCGCACAGGCCGCGCGGGTGTAGAACCGCCAGCCGCCGGCCACCTGCCGCAGGTCGAAACCGCGCTGCTGCTCGGTGTACTCGGCCGCGAGTTCCAGGAGGGTCTGGACGACCTCGTCGCGCGGACGCTCGGTGATCTGGGCCAGGACCACATCGGCCACCGGCTCCTCGACCACCAGCAGGATGGCCTCCAGGCACTGGCGCAGGGGCGGCAGCGGGGCCATGTCGGTGGAGAGCTGCCAGGTGGCGTCGTCGAGGGCGTCCAGGGACGGCTCGGCGGAGGTTGTGCGCGGCGCTGGGAGCGAGGGCTTGGCCTCGCTGCGGGGCGATGGAACGGTCGCCTCAGCAGCCGGGAGCGGGGCGGCGGGCTCGGCGACTGCTTCGGGGCCGGCCTCAGTCTCGGCAGCGGGCTCGTCGCCGGCCGCGTACTCCGGACTCTCGTACTCCCAGTCGTCGCTCATTCCGGCTCGCCCGCTTCCCACTGCTCGTCCTCGTTCAGCTCGTCCAGGCCGTCCAGCTCATCCAGCCCGTCCTGCTCCTCCGGCGCATCCTCGGCCGGGGCGCTGCGGTCGAACTCGTCCACCGCGACCGTCAGTTCGCCCTCCTCGCTGCCGGTCCAGGAGACCGTCAGTTCGGCGAAGGCGTCCGGCTGGTCGAACATCACCACGGCCTCGCGGAAGAGTTCCAGCAGGCCGAGGAAACGGGCGACGATTGTCAGGGTGTCCGGGGCGTCCTCGCAGAGCTTGTCGAAGGAGGCCTTGCGGAACTCGCGCATCTTCGCGATCAGGACTGCCACCTGTTCGCGGACGCTGACCGCGCTGCCGTGCAGGTGCGTGACCGACACCTCTGGCACGGCCTTGGGGGTCATCGCCTTCACGGCCAGGGCCGCGAACTGTTCCGGGGTGAGGTTGATGATCACTTCGGGGAGCAGGTCGGCGAAGGAGGGTTCCAGCTTCACCGCGCGCGGGAACATGCGGCCGGCGGTGGCGTGGCGGTGGCCCAGTTCGGTCGCCACCTGCTTGTAGGCCTTGTACTGGAGCAGGCGGGCGAACAGGAGGTCGCGGGCTTCGAGCAGGGCCAGGTCGCCCTCGTCCTCGACCTCGGCGGCCGGGAGCAGGCGCGCGGCCTTCAGGTCCAGCAGGGTGGCCGCGATGACCAGGAACTCCGAGGCCTGGTCCAGGTCCCAGGAGTCGCCCATGGACCGGATGTAGGCGATGAACTCGTCGGTGACCTTGGACAGCGCCAGGGTGGTGACGTCCAGCTTGTGCTTGGCGATCAGGCCCAGGAGCAGGTCGAAGGGGCCCTCGAACTCCGGCAGGCTGACCTGGAAGCCTTCGACGCGCGCCGCGCCGCCG
This sequence comes from Catenulispora sp. MAP12-49, assembly GCF_041262705.1. NCBI lineage: Bacteria > Bacillati > Actinomycetota > Actinomycetes > Catenulisporales > Catenulisporaceae > Catenulispora > Catenulispora sp. MAP12-49. The sequence goes on from NZ_JBGCCP010000017.1 coordinate 69,721, forward strand.
TCGGCCGTCCCGGTCTCGGCAGTCCCGGTCTCGGCAGTCCCGGCGTTCTGGCCGGCCGGTACCGGTACCGGGGCCTGTTCGGCGGAGGCTGCTTCCAGAGTCACGCTTGCACTCTAGCGGTCACCCGCCGGCGGACAGCCGCTTGACCAGGATGCTGTCGCGGCCGCGCGCGTCGAGGTCGGCCAGCAGCGCGGCCACCGCCTCGCGGACGATGCGGCCCCGGTCCACCGCCAGGCCGTACTCGCCGCGCAGCATGATGCGCGCGTGCTCCAGGCCGAGGAGCTCGTCCGGGGACACGTAGACGGTGATCTTCTCGTCGTGGCGCTCGCGGCCGCTGGGCCGGCGCGGGGCCGTGACCTTGCGGGACGGAGCTGACGGAGTCGATGACGTCGTCTGCGCCGGGGCCGGGGGGGCGGCTGGTGAAACCGGCCCGCTCGCGACCGCCGACGACGCCTGCACCGCAGGCGCAGACGCAGACGCAGACATAGGTCCAGACGCGGAACCGGTCTGGTCGGCCGATGCCGCCGGAGCCGGAACGGCCTTGGCCGTGCCCTTGGAACCGGCAGACCCGACAGACCCTGCTGACCCGGCACTCCCGGCCGCGCCGCTCGCGCTCACCGAGCCGACTGCACCGCTCGCACCCGCACCCGCGCCGGCCGTGTTCGCCGCCGCGACCGAGGCGCCGTGCCCCCGCTCGCGGCCGGGGCGCTCGGCGCCGGCGGCGCCGGCGTTGTCCTCACCATGGCCCTCGCGCGCCTCGCGCACCAGGGTCCCGTTGCCGGCGGTCGTGCGGAAGAGCTCGTCAGCCGCGGGCATCCTCACCCGGCGTGGCACCGGACCAGAACCTCCCTCGCCAGCTGGCGGTAGGCGGCGGCGCCCACCGAGGCCGAGGCGTACGAGGTGATGGGCTCGCCGGCGACGGTGGTCTCCGGGAAGCGGACGGTGCGGCCGATCACGGTGTGGAACACCTGCGGGCCGAAGGCCTGGACCACGCGGGCCAGCACCTCGCGGCCGTGCACCGTGCGCGCGTCGTACATCGTGGCCAGGATGCCGTCCAGCTCCAGCTCCGGGTTCAGCCGCTCGCGGACCTTCTCGATGGTCTCGGTCAGCAGCGCCACGCCGCGCAGCGCGAAGAACTCGCACTCCAGGGGGACGATCACGCTGTGCGCGGCCGTCAGGGCGTTGACGGTGAGCAGACCCAGCGAGGGCTGGCAGTCGATGATGATGAAGTCGTAGTCCTGCATCACCGGCTTGAGCGTGCGGGCCAGCGCCGACTCGCGGGCGACCTCGGTGACCAGCTGCACCTCGGCGGCGGACAGGTCGATGTTGGACGGCAGCAGGTCCATGCCCGGCGTCACCGTCTTGAGCAGCACGTCCTCGACGTTCACCCCGCGGTGCATCAGCAGGTTGTAGACGGTGCGGTCCAGCTCCATCGGGTTCACGCCCAGGCCCACCGACAGCGCGCCCTGCGGGTCGAAGTCGACCAGCAGCACCTTCTGCCCGTACTCGGCCAGCGCCGCGCCCAGGTTGATGGTGGACGTGGTCTTGCCCACGCCGCCCTTCTGGTTGCACATCGCGATGATGCGCGCGGGGCCGTGCTCGACCGGGGGCCGGGGCACCGGGAAGCGCGGCATCGGGCGGCCCGTGGGCCCCACCCGCTCGCGGCGCTGCGTCGCCGGGTCCGGCGCCAGGGTGGCGGCGTAATCGGGATCGGGCTCTATCTCCGCGTCCGGGTCGAACCCGTCCTGGTAGCGGAGTTCGTCCTCGATGATGCCGTAGGGGTCGTCGAACTCCACTCCGGCGCGCGTGGCGTCGGAGGTCTTGTCAGTCGTGTTCATCATGTCCTCGGAACGCTGTGGATTACGAGGAGCAGGCGTGATCCCCGTCTGAGGCGCCATCGCGCCGGCGGAGCCGCCCGGGGCGGCGGAGGTCGGTGCGACCACCCGGCCGGCGGCAAATGTCGACTCATTCACAAGTCGTTCTACCTCCTTACCGACTTGCCCACTCTCATCGCTGGAGTGACTCTATGGGCACGGTGTCATTACAGCAAGGCAATGAGACACACCCGGGTCGTTTCACCCTGGTTACTGGCGGAAAACGCGAGATAAATCACCCGAACCGGTATGCGGCCCCGCTATCTGTCATCTCATATCAGGAGGGTAGGTCACGATCGGGTCTCAGTGTCCGCCGGAGCCCCCACCGAAGCCGCGCGCGGCCTCCGCCCTGAACGGTCAGGGTACCGCGATCAGCTGTTCAGAGCCCTGGGATGGCTGGTCGCGTAGACCTCACGCAACCGGTCGACGGTCACCCGGGTGTAGATCTGGGTGGTCGTGGCCGAACTGTGACCCAGCAATTCCTGCACGGTCCGGATGTCCGCTCCCCCGTCGAGCAAATGGGTCGCGAAAGAGTGCCGCAGCGTGTGCGGGGAGACCTTGCCGGCCAGGCCCACGCGCTCGGCCACCGCGCCGAGGACCGTCCACGCACCCTGACGCGTCAGCCGTCCGCCGCGCGCGTTGAGGAAAAGCGCCCCTGCGTTCCCGGATCGGGCCTTGCGCGTCAGTTGCGGGCGCAGCCGCACGAGGTAGTCGTCGATCGCACGGCACGCATAAGAACCGACCGGCACCAGACGCTGCTTGCCGCCCTTGCCGTCCAGGATGACCGTGCGGTCCTCGCGGTCGACGTCGTCCACGTCCAGCGCCACCGCCTCGCTGACGCGCGCCCCGGTGCTGTACAGGAACTCCAGCAGGGCCCTGTCGCGCAACGCCATGGGCTCGTCCGCCTCGGTCGCCGCGAGCAGCCGCTCGACGTCGTCCAGCGGCAGCGCCTTGGGCAGGCGCATCGGCACCTGCGGCGGCGGCACGTCGTCGGTGACGTCGACACCGGCCCAGCCCTCGGCTACAGCGAACCGGTGCAGGCCGCGGACCGCCGACATGGTGCGCGCGGCGGACGACGCGGCACCGTCCTGGAGACTGGCCAGGAATGCGGAAATGTCGGCGCGCTCGATGGCGGCGAAATTTGCACACCCGCGGGTGTCCAAGAAAACCCTGTACCGAGCGAGGTCTCGCCGATAAGCCGCGAGCGTGTTGGCACTCAGGCCGCGCTCGACGGACAGGTGCTCCAGGTGGGCCTTCACACGGGATTCGAGGTCGTCGGACACGGGGTCACGGTACCCCGGCCCCGATCGATCAGGTTTCTGATGGGTTGGCAGGTCGGGTGGCGTTCCGCTGATGTTTGCTTAGGCCTTCGGCCGAGGGACTTTACTTGTGGGGGGTGGCATGGCGTAAAACAGTCGTTCCGGCATCGTGTCGGCTGTGCGTCGTCAGCGCATTGCAGAATTAGGGGGTTTCGGGCAAATGGACTTCAACCAGCTACAGGCCAGACTCGGCCGCAACGGGATGGTCCTCGTCGTCGGCGGTCTGCTGATGTTCATCGACAGCTTCTTCTCCTGGTACGGACTCAGCGGCGGCGGCTCCTCCGAGCTCAAGGCCATGGGCGTCCAGACCAGCGTCAGCGCGTGGAGCGCCGGGTTCGGGGCCTGGTTCTCGGTCCTGCTGCTGGTGGCCGTCGCGGCCGTGGCGGTGCTGGGGGCGCTGGGCAAGCTGCCGTTCGCGCCGCTGATGATCGGCTTCGTCGAGTTCGCCGGCGGCGCTCTGGCCGCGGTCGTCGTGCTGCTGCGGTGGCTGACGTACCAGACCGCCTCCGGCGGCGGCGCGAGCGTCGGGGCGCTGTGGGGCACGTACGTGGGCGTGGTGCTCGCGATCGTCGTCGCGGTGTTCGGCTACCTGGACTTCGTCGCCAAGGGGGGCGACATCAAGAACCTGGGCGCCGTGTTCCAGAACGGGACGGGTCCGCAGGGGCCGCAGGGTCCCCAGGGCCCTCAGGGTCCGTACAACCAGGGCGGCCCGTACGACCAGGGTGGCCAGTACAACCAGGGCCCGGGTCAGGGCCAGTACAACCAGGGCCAGGGTCAGGGCCCGTACAACCAGGGGTGACCAGGCTCGGTCAGAGAACCCTGAGAAGGGCCCCGGCTTTCGCCGGGGCCCTTCTTAATGCCCTGTGTTACGCCAGCACCTCGTCCAGCTTCAGCGACGGCAGGTCGTGCGCCTCGCCGACCTGCGGGTAGGTCAGCTGGCCGTCGTGCGTGTTCAGGCCCAGGGCCAGGGCGTGGTCGCGCTGGCAGGCGTCCTTCCAGCCGTGGTTCGCGATCTCGACCGCGTACGGCAGCGTGACGTTGGTCAGCGCGTAGGTGGAGGTGTAGGGCACGGCGCCGGGCATGTTGGCGACGCAGTAGAAGACCGAGTCGTGGACCTGGAAGGTCGGCTCGGCGTGCGTGGTCGGGTGCGAGTCCTCGAAGCAGCCGCCCTGGTCGATGGCGATGTCCACGAGCACCGAGCCCGGCTTCATACGCGAGACCAGCTCGTTGCTGACCAGCTTGGGCGCCTTGGCGCCGGGGACCAGGACCGCGCCGATGACCAGGTCGGCGTCCAGGCAGGCCTGCTCGATCTCGAAGGCGTTGGAGGCCAGGGTCTGGATCGAGCCGAACTGGTCGGCGTCCACCTGGCGCAGCCGGGAGATGCTCTTGTCGAGCAGCTTCACGTGCGCGCCCATGCCCTTGGCGACCAGCGCGGCGTTGATGCCGGACACGCCGCCGCCGATGACCACCACGTTCGCGGCCTGCACGCCGGGCACGCCGCCCATCAGCACGCCGCGCCCGCCGTTGGCCTTCTGCAGCGTCGCCGCGCCGACCTGGGCCGCCATCCGGCCGGCCACCTCGGACATCGGGGCCAGCAGCGGCAGCGAGCCGTCGGGCAGCTGCACGGTCTCGTAGGCGATGGCCGTGATGCCGGAGTCCAGCAGCGCGTCGGTGCACTCGCGGGAGGCGGCCAGGTGCAGGTAGGTGAACAGGACCTGGTCGCGGCGCATGCGGTGGTACTCCGCCGCGATCGGCTCCTTGACCTTCAGGATCAGGTCACCGGTGGCCCAGACCTCGTCGGCGGTGTCCAGGATCGTCGCGCCGGCGGCGACGTACTGCTCGTCGGACAGGGACGAGCCGGCGCCGGCGTCCTTCTCGACGAAGACCTCGTGGCCGTTGCGGACCAGCTCGTGGACCCCGGAGGGGGTGATCGCGACACGGAACTCGTTGTTCTTGAGCTCGCGGGGAACGCCGACCTTCATGGCGACCAGTCCTTCGTTCGGTTCGGTACGGCGCCGACCTCGCTGTCGGCCCCGGGCGTGCGGTGTGCTCGGTGTGCTTGATATGGCTTTGGTATTGCTTGGCATGGCTGGTGAAGAAATGCCAGAGACACCCGACGCGTGGGAAATGCGGTCGAGTGACCGACTCGTACTCAAGGTGTTGTGGCGAGTGTATCTCCGCGTGACCGGCTGAATCGGTTACAGCATGTCAGGCCGGAGCCCGGAATTCGTACGAGGTGCAGCGCCATCCACCTGCCGATCGAAGGCCGCCGAGGTCATCGCCCTGGGGAAGACAGGCAGAACCCCGCCCGCCTCGTGAGTTCGAGGCGGGCGGGGTTCGAAAGAGCGAGGCGCCGGTGTGGGTCACCCCTTCACGCAGACCACCTGCTTCAGCTCGGCGACGATCTCCACCAGATCGGTCTGCTGCGCCATGACCGACCGGATGTCCTTGTACGCACCGGGGATCTCATCGACGACCCCGGGGTCCTTCCGGCACTCGACCCCCTTGGTCTGCGCCTTCAGATCCTCGACACTGAACTGCTTGCGCGCCTGCGTCCGGCTCATCCGCCGCCCGGCACCGTGCGACGCGGAATTGAAGGCGGCATCGTTGCCCAACCCCCGCACGATGTAGGACCCGGTACCCATGGAACCGGGGATGATGCCCAGGTCCCCGCCCCCGGCCCGGATCGCACCCTTGCGGGTGACCAGGACGTCGACACCGTCGTAGGTCTCCTCGGCCACGTAGTTGTGGTGGCAGGAGATGGCCTTGTCGAAGCCGATCTTCGGGAACTCCTTGCGCATGACCTCCGAGAACAGCCAGAGCATCACAGCCCGGTTCCGCCGCGCGTACTCCTGCGCCCAGAACAGGTCCCGCCGGTAGGCCGCCATCTGCGGAGTGTCGGCGAGGAAGACCGCGAGGTCGGGATCGGGGAGGTCCTGGTTCTGCGGGAGGGTGCGGGCCACCTCGATGTGGTACGCGGCGAGCTGGTTGCCGATGCCGCGGGAGCCGGAGTGGAGCATGAGCCAAACGGAGCCCGACTTATCAATCGTAACCTCTTCGAAGTGGTTGCCCGTTCCGAGGGTGCCAAGCTGTTGATGCACTTTTCCCAGCTTGCCACGAGTTACGGAACTCTCCAGATCATCGAAGCCCTGCCAGAACTCGTGCCATCCGCGCATGGGCTTCTTCGCTCCGGGTTCCTGCACCGCTTCCAGGCGCAGTTCCTTGTGATGCACGCCCCGCCCGACCGGGATCGCCTGCTCGATGCGCGACCGCAGCTTGCCGAGGTCGTCCGGCAGCTGATCGGCCGTGAGCGTGGTCTTCACCGCCGACATACCGCAGCCGATGTCGACCCCGACCGCCGCCGGCGACACCGCGCCCTCCATCGCGATCACCGAACCGACGGTCGCGCCGATGCCGAGGTGCACGTCGGGCATCACGGCGACGCCGCGAGTCCAGGGCAGCGCCGCGACGTTTCGGAGCTGCTCCAGCGCCTGAGGCTCCACAGACTCCGGATCGGCCCACATCCGGATCGGCGAGCTCTGCTCGGTCGATCCGGGAACTGTCGTGTACATGCTTCTACCCTGCCTCTTTCGCATTCGCGTTCGCTGTAAGACGGGAACTATGAGGCCATGGGGGATGGTGGGACGGCAACAGAATTTGTCGAGCTCCACGTCAGCCGAGCGCGCCGGGCTTGGCAAGCCGCCACCTACGCATGTAGCAACTCTGTTCAGCGCGGCCCAGGATCTGCGCCGCATCGGCTACGGAACTGGCCAGGACGACCGCGTCCTGCTCGGGAGTCCACCGCCTTGTTTCGCTTCGACGCCGCATCCCCGCAGGACGGGTCCACGCCGCTACCGAGTCCGCCGTCGATTGCTTGCGTTCGAGCGCGATGCCACCGTTGTCCGGCGAGGAGTGGTCCACACTTGGCGGAGCGACCCACCACCGAGGACTGGTAGCCGACCTTGAAGTTGGTGGTGCGTGTTCGCCTGCCGACACACGCTGGATCTCCACCGAGACCCTGCCCTTGAGCCCTTTGCCCTGGGTCAGGGTCCCATCGGTCTGCAGAAAACCGAACATGTACGAGTACTCAGGCTTGCTGAGGTCCATGAACTCCATGAACCCGACCTGCAGATCAAGACCCGCGTTCGTCCGATGATCGACAACACGCCACCCGTTCGGCCTAGTACCCCCGAGCCCGCGTCAGCGCGTGCTCCAGCACCACGATCAGCGACTCGCGGACCGAGTCGCCGCTTCGCGCGTCGAACGCCACGACCGGGACCTCCGGTGCCACGTCCAGGGCTGAGCGTACGGCGGGCAGCGAGTGCGACAGGACGCCGTCGAAGGCGTTCACCGCGATTGCGAAGGGGGTGCCGTCGCGTTCGAAGTAGTCCACTGCGGGGAAGCAGTCGTCCAGCCGGCGGGAGTCCACGACCACCAGGGCGCCGAGGGCGCCCTGGGTCACGTCCTTCCACATGAAGCCGAAGCGGTCCTGGCCCGGGGTGCCGAAGATGTAGAGCTTCAGGGTCGGGTCCAGGGTCAGGCAGCCGAAGTCCATCGCGACCGTGGTGGTGGTTTTGCGGGGGGTCATGCTGGTGTCGTCCACGCCCGCTGCCACCTCGGTGATGGCGGCTTCGGTGGTGAGCGGTTCGATCTCGCTCACCGCTCCGATGGCGGTGGTCTTGCCGACGCCGAAGCCGCCGGAGATGACCATCTTCACCGGTTGCGGGGGGCGGGTGGCGGTCGCGGTGGTGGTGCCGTCAGTCATGGCCGGGCCCGCCTGACGTGTGTATTGCGCGGAGGCCATCGATCACCCTTCTCAAGATGTCCAGATCCGAGCTGCCGGCCGCGCGGGGTACGTGGACGGTCAGCAGTTGTCGGGTGTGCAGGTCGCCCACCAGGACGCGGACCACGTTCAGGTGCAGCCGCAGGCGGGCTGCCAGTTCGGCCAGGGAGACCGGGACGCGGCAGGTCTCGATGATGGCCCGGCGTTCGAAGGCCAGGTGCGGCTCCTCCAGCCGGGCCAGTGCCTCGGGGGTGGCGACCAGCTGGGTCTCCATCGGCAGCGCCTGCTCCTCGGCGACCACGCGGCCCTCCGTGAGCAGGAAGGGGCGCACCGCCGAGACCTGCTCGACGGCGTCACCGGCCGGCTCCTGCTCCGCGGCGCCTCCCCCGCCCGGCTCGGTCACCCCTGCCCACCGCCCGGTCTGCGTGCGGGGACGCCCATGCCGACGGTGTTCTTCAGTTCGATGATCAGCGCCGGGCTCAGGACCGCGCCGACCCGGTTGGCGAACAGCGTCATCTCGTAGGCCACGTTGGCGAGCTTGGCGTCGGCCGTGGTGACCGCGCCGAGCACCGCGCCGCTGCCGATCCGGGTGATCAGCAGGTAGCCGCCCTCCATGTCGATGATGACCTTGTTCAGCGCGCCCAGGCCGTAGTTGCCGCCGGCGCCGGCGGCCAGCGAGGTCATCCCGGAGACCACGGCGGCCAGCCGCTCGGAGGACCCCGGGTCCTGCGGGCGCGAGACGGCGATCAACAGCCCGTCGGACGAGACCGCGATGGCGTCGACCACGCCGGCGGTCTCGTTGGCGAAGCGGGCGACCATCCACGTGAAGTCCGCGGCGTCGGCAGCGAGCCGCTGTTCTTCGCTCTCCCAAGGGGCGGCACTGTTAGAGCCGATCATGGTGTCGTCCTCCTATTGGTCTTCCCCGTCCCGCTCCGGCGTGGTCGGGCCCGCGTGGCGGGCCGCCTGCCGGCGGGTCGGCAACTGTTCGGCGCTGTCCCGGTTCGCTCGTTCCACGCCCGCCTCGAACTCCATCAGCGCGTCCCGCACGGCCCGCGCGTCCTGCGGCGGGACCGGCCCGGCCACCGTCGGCATCTGGCTGGTCGGCCAGTCCGGGTGCGAGGGCGGGGTCTTGCGGACTCGGCGGGGCAGGGCCCCGTCGGCGGGCTGCGGGGTGGTCGCGCTCGGCGGGGCGGCGCCGGGCGGAGCGGCCGGGGCCGGGCCCGCGGCGAACCGCGGCGGCTCCGGCGCCGGCTGGTGCGGCTGAACCATTCCGGGCGCCTCCGGAGCGGGTGCGCCGGGCGGGGCCGGGACCGTCGGCGGCCGGCGCACCGGCAGCATCTCGGTCTCCCGGCGGGGCTCGGGCACGGGCTGGTGCGGCAGGTGCTGCGGCTCGCCGCCGGACAGCGCGCGCCGACGGCCGAGGCCCTCGGGCGGCACCGGCGCCAGCGGGCCGAGCGAGTAGCGGGCCCCGGGGGCGTCCGGCGCGGCCGGCTGACCGAGCGCGTCGAGTCCGGACACCTGGAGCGACGAGCCGTCCGGCCCAGTGGTCGGCGGCTGATACGGCTGGAGCTGGTGGCCCGCCGGCGCCTGGGGGTCGATCGGCTGATATGCGGGCGAGGGCGCGGCGAACTGGCCTTGCGCGGGGTTCGCGGCCCGGTCGAACTGCTGGTACGAGGGCGACTCCGGAAGGCCGCTCGCGGCGCCGGCCGCAGCACTCGCCGCGGCACTCGCCGCGGCACTCGCCGCGGCACTCGCCGCGGCACTCGCCGCGGCGGGGTCGGTCGGAGCGGGCTGATACGACGGGGCCTGATGGCCGCCGGTCTGGCCCGTCTGGCCCGTCTGGCCCGCACCGGATCCGGCGGGAGCGGTCCCCGGAGTCGCGTAGGCGTCGAAGTCCGTACCCGTCGGCAGGCCGAACGACTCAGCAGGCTGCGTGGCACCGGGCACCCGCCGCGGCAGACCCTCGGCGCCGGGCGGCAAGGCCGGGGCGGCGGGGTTCGTGCGCGGCACGGCCGGCGGCGCGTGCAGCGGCTGCGCCGGCGTGAGCGGCGGCCGGCCCCGCATCTCCAGGGCCTGAGCATGGGCCTGCGCCGGGCTCGACGGCAGCGCGGGCACCCCGTTGGCCGCGGGCGCCGAGGTCGCGGCCGGCGTCCCGCTCGCGGCCGCCTCGGCGGCGTCCCCGCGCGGGGCCCGGGTCCCGGCCGTCTCGGCGACCGGGCCGGCCAGCAGGAATCCGGGCACGTACACCCGCGCGGTGGTCCCGCCGCCGGTGGTCGGCGACAGCTCCACCGCGGCGCCGGTCCGCACCGACAGCCGGCCCACCACGAACAGCCCCAGCACCCGGGTCGGCGCCAGGTCCAGGCGCTCGCGGCGCACCAGGCGCGCGTTCTCCTGCGCCATCTGCTCCGGGGACATGCCCATGCCGCGGTCCACGATCTCGATCACGAACCCGCGCGCCGACAACCCGACCGCGATCTCCACGCGCTGGCTGGCCGGGGAGAACGACACCGCGTTCTCCACGAGTTCGGCGACCATCAGGGTCATGTCGCCGACGGCCGAGGGCGCGACCATGGCGTCGTCCTCGGCGATCAGCACCACGCGCTGGTAGCCCTCGACGCGGCCGACGGCCGAGCGCACGACGTCGGTGAGCCGCATCGGCGCGCCGGAGATGTTCGCCTCGCGCTCGCCGGAGAGCAGGATCAGGCTGTCGGCACCGCGTTGCAGACGCACCGCGAGGTGGTCGATGCGGTACAGCCGGTCCAGCAGCACCGGGTCGGTCTCGCTGCGCTCCACCTGGTCGATGATCGACAGCTGGCGCCCGGTGAGGTTGTGGATCCGGTGCCCGACGTTGCCGAACATCTCCGCGGTGTTGCGCCGGATGGTGACCTGGCGCTCCAGCATCAGCAGCGCGGTCTCCTGCACCTTGTTGAACGCCAGCGCCAGGTCGCCGAGCTCGTCGTCGGTCGGCACCGGGATGGCCTCGAACTCCGGCAGCTCGCCGCGCTCGCCGAGGTCCTCGTCGGTGACCCGTTCCAGGTCGGCCGCGGCGGCGCGGGCCACGCGGGTGGCGGCCCGGGTCAGGGCCAGCACCGGGCGCACCACCGAGCGCCGGATGAGTCCGGAGAGCACCATCAGCGCCCCGGCGGCCAGCACGCCGACGCCGATCATCAGCGCCACCGTGATCTCCGCCTGCTGGGCGTTGTCCCGGGCCAGGCCGATGATGCGGTCGGTGATCTGCGCCTCGGCCGCGGCGCGGCTGTTGCTCGCGGTCTCGAAGGCCGCGGTGAGCATGGTGCGGTCGTTCAGGGTCTGGATGTTCTGCAGGTCCACCGCGGCGTTGCCGTTGACGCCGCGGATGGCGTCGAAGGCCTGGCCGTACATGGCCTCGGCCTTGTCCTGGTAGGTCCGGAAGACCTGGGCCTGCGGGGAGCCCAGCAGGGCGCTGATGGCGGTGCGGTCGGCGCCGGCCTGGGACTGCTGCACCAGCCCGAACTGGACCTGCGCGACCTGGTCCCAGCGCAGCGCGGTGGCGTACTGCTCGCCGGCGTTGAACTCGGTGGGGCCGGAGGCGAAGGCGGTGAGGGAGGCCTCGCGTTGGCTCTCGGCCATGTCGCCGGAGTACAGCGCGGCCAGTTCGGCCTCCAGCGAGGCGGCCGGGCCGCCGGCGGCGGCGTGGCCGCCGAAGTCCAGCGCCGAGACCATCTGCGAGTCGATGGCGCCGTACACGGTGTCGACCAGCTGCTGGACGTGCGCCTGCAGGACATAGTTCTGCGACATGCCCTCGCTGGCCGGCAGCTCGCGCACATAACTCAGGTCGGACACGGCGGCCAGCGCTGCGGTCAGCGTCGGCGTGGCGTGCCGCCCGAAGTCCAGGGTGACCTGGTCGACCTGGGAGTCGGTGGTCGCGATGGCGGCCTGGTACTCCTTGTCCTTGTCCGGGTCGCCGCTCATCGCCGCCTGGGCCTTGTCGCGTTCCAGCGACAGGTCCTGGATCAGCTGGCTGACGGACTTGGAGGAGGACAGGAAGTCCGCCGCCGAGTTCCACTGGCCGGCCACGTTCACCTCGTGGACGGCGACCGGCGTCATCAGCGCGGCCATGGCCACGGTGGGCAGCACGACCAGCAGGTCCATGCGGCGCCGGAACGGCAGCCGGCTGCGGACCGCCGGTCTGGAGACGCTGGAGGCGCTGCCGGCGCCGGCGCTCGATGCGCCGCTGCCGTCGGTGGAGGTGGTGATGGTGGCGACGTCGGTGCCCGGGCCCTGCGTCATGTCCGCACCGCCTGCCTTTCCCCGTGCGGTCATTGCTGTTTGATCCGGTTCCAGGCGGCCACCCACTGCGGGTAGGCCACACACCCGCCGGTCCGGCCGTCCTGGCACTTGGCGGTGGGCGTGACCCACATGTGCACGTCGGCCCAGTAGGACTCGTCGGCGGCGTGGTAGGCGGCGCAGAACTTCGCCACCAGTGCACAGGCCTGCGCGTTCGCCGGGGCCTCGCCGACGTACTGGGCCACCTGCGCGTTGACCGCCGGGGAGGTGACGTAGCTGAGCCACTTGTAGGCGCAGGTCAGGTTCTTCGCGGTGGAGCTGACCATCCAGGTGTCGGACCACCCGGTGGTGCCCCCGGCCGGCTTGGCGCCGACGATGTCCTTGTACCCGTTGCCCTGCAGCCCGTTGACCACCGACTGCCAGCCGGTGCCGATGGTGTCCGCGCCGTGGGTGAAGGCCGCTTGCTGGGCGCCGGTGTCCGGCCAGTAGTCGGCGACCGCGGCGCGCTGCTTGGTCAGCACCGCGACGGCGGCGTCGAACTGGTTCTGGTCCAGCGCGTAAGGGTTCGTGATCCCGAGCGCCGGCTGGCTCTGCATCAGGTACACCGCGGCGTCGGCGATGGTGATCGGGGAGTCGTAGACCGACACGTGGCCGGCGACCGCGGGATCGGGGGCGAACACCGCGCTCAGCGAGGTGGGGGCGGGATTGACCTTGGCCTTGTTGTAGATCAGGACGTTGGCGCCGCGGCCCTGCGGGATGCCGTAGGGCACTCCGTCGGCCGAGTTCCAGGGCCGGTTCTTCAGCGTCGGGTAGATCTGCGCGTAGCTGGGCACCTTGGAGACGTCGACGGGGGCGACGTCCCCGCTGGCTATCATCCGCAGGCTGGCGTCCCCGGAGGCGGAGACCACGTCGTAGCGGCCGGACTTCACGTCCGCGACCATCTCGTCGGAGCTGCCGGCGGTTTCGGCGTGCACCGTGCACCCCGACTGCTTCTGGAACGGCGCGATCCACTGGTTCTCGGCGTAGCCGTCCCAGACCACCATGTAGAGGTCGCCCTCGGAGGAGGTGCCGGGCTCGGCCGTGGGTATCGGCGGGGCCACGAAGGCACCGCCGGCCGCCGACCCGGGGCTCGAGGAGCAGCCGGCCACCAGCGCCAATGCGGCGACCGCGGCGGCCAGGCGCGCCGCGAGGGACCCGTATCGGCGTCCGAGGACCGCCGACCGCACTATCGCCATAGACCGGGGCGCCTTCTGCTCACTCGTCGCTTGTCATGCCAGAGCCTTGCGTGGGGGGGGACACGGACGGCACGCAACCGTACGCGACGCGCTGCACACTACACGATCGTATGGTCGGTAGAGAATCAGCGAACGTATGAAAAGGCCTGGACCCGTCCAGGCCCAAACATCCGTGCGGGAGCGATCCGGCAGGTGAGCCAGTCGGTGACGACCTCTAGGATCAGTCCATGGCGAAGAACCCGGAGCGCCTGATGGTGCTCGACACCCCGACGCTGTACTTCCGCGCCTTCTTCGGCGTCCCCGACACGATCCGCTCGCCCGACGGAATGCCGGTGAACGCAGTGCGCGGCACCCTGGACTTCGTCAGCCACCTGATCGCCACCTACAAGCCGGACCGTCTGGTGGCCTGCTTCGACGCGGACTGGCGCCCGGCCTTCCGGGTGGAGGCGATCCCGTCGTACAAGGCGCACCGGGTCCTGGAGGAGGCACCGGAGGGCGTGGACGTCGAGGAGGTCCCGGACATCCTGACCCCGCAGGTGCCGGTGATCGAGGCGGCCCTGGACGCGCTCGGCATCGCGCGCGCCGAAGCCCCCGGCTTCGAGGCCGACGACGTCCTGGCGACGCTGGCCGAGCGCTGGAGCGCCGGCGGCCACGGCCCGGTCGACGTGGTGACCATGGACCGCGACCTGTACCAGATGGTCGAAGACGCCCGCGGCATCCGGGTCCTGAACATCGGCAAGGGCGTGACCAAGCTCGAGGTGGTCACCGACGACACGCTGCGCGAGAAGTACGGCATCACCGGCGGGGAGTACGCGGACTTCGCGGCGCTGCGCGGCGACCCGAGCGACGGCCTGCCGGGGGTGGCGGGCATCGGTGAGAAGACCGCGGCGGCGCTGATCTCGCAGTACGGCGACCTGGCGGGGGTCCGCGCGGCGGCCGGCGACCCGGCCTCGGCGCTCAAGCCCGCCCAGCGCAAGCGCATCATCGAGGCCGCCGGCTACCTGGACGCGGCCCCGACGGTGGTGCGGGTGGTGCGCGACGCCCCGGTCGCCGAGCACGACGACCTGCTCCCCCGGGAGCCGAAGGACGCGGTCATGGCGGAGATGCTGGCGGAGAAGTTCGGGCTGAAGGGCGCCGTCGCCCGGCTGACGAAGGTCATGGCCGAGCGGTAGAGACCGGCCGGGCTGCGGCGCGCCTGCGCCGCAGCCCCCACGCTCAGTTGCTCAACTCATCCTCAGCTGCTCAACCCGCGCTCAGCTGCTCGACTCGTGCTCAGCTGCTCAATCCGCGCTCAGCTGTTCATCATCGAGTAGGCGACCACGCCGCGCCGCAGCCCGTCGATGGCCTCCTGCGCGGCGGTGCGCACCGTGCTCGCCCTGCCCCCGGTCGCCGTCAGCTCGGCGGCCGCGTTGGCCACCTGCCCCAGCAGGTCGATCAGCTGCTTGCACCAGCGCACGAAGTCGCCCGCGGGCATCTCCACATCCCACAGGACCTCCTCCAGCGCCTTGCCGGACGCCCAGTGGAAGGCCGGCAGCGCGAACCCGAGATCCGGCTCCCGCTGGAACTCCAGATGGTGGTCCGTCTCCAGCTCCTCCAGCTTGGCCCACAGCCGCACCATCTCGTCGAGCGTCTGGGGGACCGCGCCTCCGGGGAGCCTGGGCGGGCCCGCGTCGTCGGCCCGCCGCGCCTCGTACACCAGCGCCGACACGCAGGCCGCGAGCTCGGGCGGGGTCAGCCCCTCCCAGAGCCCGGCGCGCAGGGTCTCGGCGGTCAGCAGGTCCAGCTCCGTGTAGAGCCGCCCGAGCCGCTTGCCGATGGGCGTGACCTGGTCGCCGTCCAGGTACCCGAGCTGCTCCAGCAGCCCGCAGACCCGGTCGAAGACCCTGGCGATGCTGTTCGTACGCCCGGCGACGCGCTTCTCCAGCTGCTTGGTCTCGCGGTCCAGCTTGTGGTACCGCTCGGCCCAGCGCGCGTGGTCCTCGCGGTCCTGGCAGCCGTGGCAGGGGTGCGCGCGGATCGCCTTGCGCAGATTGCTGATCTCGGTGTCGTCGACGGCCCCCGAGCGATAGCGGGTCTTGCGATACGGCGGGATCTCCTTGTCCCCCGCCTTGCTGCGCAGGACGGCGGCCAGGTCCTTGCGGGACTGCGGCGACTTGGCGTTGAAGGACTTCGGGATGCGCATGTGGTCCAGCGCCTCGGCCGGGCTGGGGAAGTCCGTGAGCGAGAGCCGCACCACCTGCCGGTCCACCGTCAGCACCACCGGGCGCGGTCCGTCGCCGGTGACCTGCTTCGGGCGGCCCGCGGTGGCGGCCGGTATCCCCGGGTCCAGGACCACGGCCACGCCGGCGCGCTTGCCGGCCGGCACCACGATGATGTCGCCGGGCTGGAGCTTCTCCAGGGACTCCAGCGCGGCGGCGGCGCGGTTCGCAGCGCCCTGCCGCGACAGGTCGGCCTCGCGCTCGGAGAGCCGGCGGCGCAGCCCCATGTACTCCTCGAAGTCGCCCAGGTGGCAGGTTATGGCCTCGGAGTAGCCGTCGAGTGCGTTCGTGTTCTTGCGCACCTGGCGGGTCAGGCCGACCACGGCCTGGTCGGCCTGGTACTGCGCGAAGGAGGTCTCCAGCAGGTTGCGCGCGCGCTCGGCGCCGAACTGGCCGACCAGGTTGACCGCCATGTTGTAGGACGGCTTGAACGAGCTGCGCAGCGGGTAGGTCCGGGTCCCGGCCAGCCCGGCCAGCGCCTTGACGTCCAGGTCGGGCCGGTACAGCACGACCGCGTGGCCCTCGATGTCGATCCCGCGCCGGCCCGCGCGCCCGGTGAGCTGCGTGTACTCCCCGGCGGTCAGGTCGACGTGGTTCTCACCGTTCCACTTGGTCAGCGCCTCCATCACCACGGTGCGCGCCGGCATGTTGATGCCCAGCGCCAGCGTCTCGGTCGCGAACACCGCCTTGACCAGGCCCTGGACGAACAGCTCCTCGACGATCTCCTTGAACGTCGGCAGCATGCCCGCGTGGTGGGCCGCGACGCCCCGCTGCAGGCCGTCGAACCAGTCGTGGAAGCCCAGGACGTTGAGATCCTCCGAGGGGATCCGGCCGGTCCGCTCCAGCACGTGCGCCTTGACCCGGGCGCGCTCGTCGGCGTTCAGCAGCCTGACACCGGCGTGCAGGAACTGCTGCACCGCCGCGTCGCAGCCGGCCCGGCTGAAGATGAAGGTGATGGCCGGCAGCAGGCCCTCGGTGTCCAGCTTCTCGATGACGTCCACGCGGCTGGGCACCCAGCCGCCGCGGCCGCGGCGCTGGTTCCGGCCGCGCTGGCCGCGGTTGCCGCCCGCGCCCCCGCCGCCGCGCGGGCCGCCCCGCTTGACTCTGCCACTCGAAAACCCCGACTCCGAGCTTTCGCGGTTCAGCCGCACCAACTCGGGGTTGACGCGCAGCTCGCGGGCCGCGGAGATGCCGCCCTGGCCGTTGGCCCCGGGCATCGCCTCGCCGTCGGCGCCGTTGGCGAACAGGTCGAACATCCGCCGGCCGGACAGCACGTGCTGCCACAACGGCACCGGACGGTGCTCCCAGACGATGGACTTGGTGTCGCCGCGCACGGTGCGCAGCCAGCCGGCGAACTCCTCGACGTTCGACACCGTCGCCGACAGCGCCACCAGGCGCACCGACTCCGGCAGGTGGATGATGACCTCTTCCCAGACCGCGCCGCGGAAGCGGTCGGCGAGGTAGTGGACCTCGTCCATGACGACGTAGCCGAGCCCGGACAGCGTCCCGGAGCCGGCGTAGAGCATGTTGCGCAGGACCTCGGTCGTCATCACGACGATCGAGGCCTCGCCGTTGACCGTGTTGTCGCCGGTCAGCAGGCCGACGTTGGCGGCGCCGTGCCGGGCCACCAGGTCGGAGTACTTCTGGTTGGACAGCGCCTTGATCGGGGTGGTGTAGAAGCATTTGACGCCCTGCGCGAGGGCGAGGTGGACGGCGAACTCCCCCACGACGGTCTTGCCCGACCCGGTCGGGGCGGCGACCAGGACGCTGTCCCCGGCCTCCAGCGCTCGGCAGCCCTCGATCTGGAACCCGTCGAGATCGAAGTCGTAGCCGCCGCGGAAGCGCTGGAACTCGGAGAGGGCAGGCACATCGGGAGCCCGCAGGGGCTCAGCGGGCGATGACATGCCTCCACCCTAACCTCAAGCTTGATCGCTGCGCCTCAGGTTTGCGGGGAGGCCCTTTCGGTGCTGTCCCCGCAGGTCTGGCGTTCCTGTTCCGCGGGGCTCGCGTTCCTGTTCCGCGGGACTCGCGGCGCAGGTGGCTCAAGTCGTTCAGGCGGCGGAGGGCACCTGGGTCGCCGGGGCCGGCCGGAACACCCGCAGCGCGCCCGGCAGCGTCCGCAGCGTCACCGGCAGCGCGCCGATCCGCTCGCCGTCGGCCCAGCAGCTGACGTTCTCGGCGTGCAGCTCGACCTCGGCCGCGTGGTGGACGTCCACCTTGGGGTGGTTCACGTGCCGGCCGGAGAAGACCTTGGGGAAGATCGTCAGCAGCGTCGGCTTGGAGATCCTGCGGACCGCGGTGAGCTGGAAGCGGCCGTCGTCCATGCGCGCCTCGGGGCAGACCAGCATGCCGCCGCCGTAGGAGGGGCCGTTGCCGACCGCGACCAGCATGCACTCGGCGTCCACGCTCGTGCCGTCCAGCACGATCCGGAAGGCCGGCGCCTTGAAGCGCGGCAGCTCCAGCAGCATCGCCAGGTCGTAGCGGCGCTTGCCGCGCGGCCAGCTCATCTGGTTGGCGCGGTCGTTGACCTTGGAGTCCAGGCCGCAGGCCAGCACGGTGGCGAAGCGGCGGACCACCTCGGCGGAGGTGCCGGTGCCGACCGTGGCCTCGCCGAGGTCGATCTCGCCGACCTGGCCGGCGGCGATCACTTGGGCCGCGGCCTCCGGGTCCTTCAGCGGGATGCCCAGGCTGCGCGCGGTGTCGTTGCCGGTACCCGCCGGGATGACGCCGAGGACGCGCTCGGGCTCGGCGGTCAGCAGCCGCAGCCCGGCCGAGACCATGCCGTCGCCGCCGACCACGACCAGCGCGGCGTCGGGGTCCTTCAGCAGGGCGTCGGCGGCACGCTGTTCGCCGTCGAAGGCGTCGCGGCCGACGATGTCGGTCACCTGGATCCCGGCGGCGCGCAGCGCGGCGACGGCGCGCCGGCCGGCCTCGGCCCCCGCGCCCTTGGCGGACGTGGGGTTGATCAAGGCGACGACGTGGTCGGGTCTGTGTTGGTTGAGACTGCTCGGCACGCGCAGACGTTAGCAGCGCGCGCCCTCCCGCGTCATGGCGGCGTGACCGGCGCGTTATCGCGGGTCGTCGCCGGTCGTCGCCGCGCTGCCTCAGGTGAGGTCGTCGTAGTCGTCGTCGAAGCTGCGCCGGACCTGCTCCACGGGGCGCGCCTGCTCGACCGGGACCGGGCTCAGGTCGAGGTCGGAGGCCTCATCCGGGGAGACGTAGGCCGCGGCGGCGCGGGCGGCGCGGCGCTTGTCGTTCAGGACCGCGATGCCGATGGCGCTGTAGTAGAGCAGACACATCGGCGCGGCCAGGGCGGTCATGCCCAGCGGCTCGCCGGTGGGGACCGCGGCGGCGGCGAAGATGAAGATGCCGAAGGTGACGTAGCGCCAGGACTTCTTCAGGCGTACGGCGGACAGCACGCCCGCGAAGTTCAGGGCGACGACGATCAGCGGAACCTCGAAGGAGGCCCCGAAGATCAGCACCATCCGCAGGAAGAAGCTGACGAACTGCTCGAACGGCACGTTGGTGACGGTGGTGTCCGGATTGAAGCCCAGCAGGACGCTCATCACCGTGGGGAAGATGAAGAAGCACAGCCACGCGCCGGCGACGAACAGCGGCACGCCGGCGGCGACGAAGCCCAGGGAGTACTTCTTCTCGTTCCGGTGCAGGCCCGGCGCGATGAACGCCCACAGCTGGTACAGCCACACCGGGCTGGACAGCAGCATGCCGAACATCAGCGAGACCTTGAGGCTGATCGCCAGGCCCGAGGTCGGCCCGGTGACCGACAGCGCGTGGTTGGGGCACGGGGCGGCGGGGTCGTACACCGTGCCGCCGATGCCGTGCACGCTCTTGATGTGGCAGATCGGGTCGGACAGCAGGTTGATGGCCCAGGTGTGGAGCAGCCAGCCGACCACCGCGCCGAGCGCGATGGCCACCGAGGCGCGGAACAGCCGGGTGCGCAGCTCGCGGATGTGGTCGCCGAGCGGCATCCGCCCCTCGGGGTCCTTGGGGACCTTGACGATCTTCGGCGGCTTGCTCTTGCCCTTGGGCCGGGTCCCGTTGGCGCTGGCCTGCGTGGTCATGGTGTCGGGGGTCCGTTCAGTTCTGGGCGTTGTCGGCGCGCTGGGCGCCGCCGTCGACGATCGAGCCGGGGATCACCTTGGCCTCGGGCAGCTCCACGTCGTCCGCGGCGGCCTGCATCTCGGACTTCATGATCCGCGCCGACTTGCGGACGTTGCGCACCGAATCGGGCAGCCGGTTGCGCCCGAACAGCGCCCACGCGACCAGCACGATCAAACCGATCTCGATCAGCCTCTCGAACACGGGCCGACCCCCTTCACTGCGACGAGCCCCCGGCGGGCGGGCGTCACGGACACGTACACGGGCACGATGCGAAGACTAATCGTGCTGGGCCCGTGCCCGCATCGCCTTGACGCCCTCCATTTCCTGAACACCGCGCAATGTCTGACTCGCGTCGTTCAGAACGGTGGTGGTCGTCTTCAGCTCCCGGATCAGCCCCTTGGCCGCGGCGAACACCCGCAGGCCGAAGGCGGCGGTGATCACCAGGGCGAGGACGGCGGTGATCGCGATCAGCAGGACCCAGTACATGCCAGAAACTATAGAGCCTGGCCGGGCCCGCGACGCAGGGCCAGGGTGGCCACCCCGGAGGATTTCAGAATCGCGGCCAACTCCGGCCCGGCCGGCCGCCGCACCCGGGCCCCGCACGCGGGGCAGGTGAACAGGTAGCGATTGGCCTCGGCCCCGTCGCCGGTCTCGACGAAACGCAGGTCGGAGACGGCAACGTACTGAGGTCCGCAATCCGGACACCGCACCCGGAAGTCGGCGACGGCGGGGGCCTCGGACGGCGGGGCCGGTGCCGGGCGCGCCGGCCCGGAGCTGTCGGCGTTACGGACCGCGACGGATTCGACACCGATCGCAGCCAGCGCGTCGGAGAGGTCTGCCAGGCCGCCGGTCAGGGCCCGGAGACGGACGCGGCCGTCGGGTTCGGGGGCGGGGGCGGGGGCGGCAGCAGGCTCGACGGCGGCAGGCTCGGCGGCTTCGGCGGGCGCGCTCGCGGCAGCAGGCTCGGCGAGCGGGCTGGCAGCCGACACCTCGCGCAATGCGGCGGGCGCGCCGACAGCGCCGGGCTCCTCACCGCCATCCGCCTGCTCGGCCCCCGCGTCGAACCAGTCCGACTCCCCCGCCGCCGCCTCGGCCGGCCGCGGCAGGTGCCCGAAGGCCTCGGCGACCGGTCGGGGCGCGCGCGGCGCCGATCCGGGGTCCGACGCCGGTGCCGATTCTGCTTCCGATTCTGCTTCCGGTTCTGATTCCGGTTCTGATTCCGGTGCCGAGCGGCCGCCGAACCAGTCGCTCGTGTCGCGCGTGTCGGGCGGGTCGCCCGCTTCGCTCACGCCGGGACCTCGGTGTCGCCGTACAGGGCCAGCGCCTCGGCGGCGCTCTTGCGGACCTGGTCGGCCAGGGCCGGGGGGTCCACTATGCGGCCGTCGGCTCCGAGGCGGAGGACCAGGCGCAGGATGCGGCCCTGGTCGGGGGCTCGCAGGGCGATGCGGAGGCCGCCTTCGGGGAGTTCCTCCACGCCTTCGTTCGGGTAGTTCTCGGCGACCCAGCGGGCGTGGCGGGTGACCTCCAGGGTGACCAGGGGGTCGTCCGCGGCCGGGCGGAGGACGCCGTCGTCGAGGTCCTGCGGTTCGGCGGACTCCGGGATCTCGGCGGCGATGTCCAGGACGTCGATGGCCACTATGCGCGACAGGCGGAAGACGCGGACCGCCTCGCTGCGGCGGCACCAGCCCTCCAGGTAGGCGTGGCCGTCGGAGAGGATCACGCGCATCGGGTCCACGTCGCGCTCGGTGACCTGGTCGCGGGACGGGACGAAGTACTCCAGGCGCAGGCGGCGGCCGGTGTCCAGGGCCTGGCGGATGCGGTCCAGGACGGTGGCGCGCGCCTCGAAGGCGACGGTCACGCGCTGGGAGGCCTCCGCGCCGCGCTCGCCGGCCGCCTCCTCCAGCTTGGCGATGGCGCGCAGCAGGGCGTCGCGGTCGGCGACTCCGGGCAGCTGCGCCAGCGCGCGCAGGGCGACCAGCAGGGCCACCGCCTCGCGGACCGAGAAGCGCAGCGGGCGCACGATGGCCTCGGCGTTCTCCAGGTGGATGGTGCCGCCCTCGCCGATGTGGGCCTCCATCAGGTCGTCCGGCAGACCGCCGGGCAACCCGCACATCCACAGCGTCTCCAGGTCCTTGCGCAGCTGCTTCTCGGAGACGTTGAACTCGCCGGCCACCTCGGTCAGCTTCGCGCCCTCGTGCTCCAGCAGGTAGGGCACCAGGTTCAACAGCCGGCGGACCTGCGCCGCGGCGCCGCTCATCGGGCTGCTCCCGTCATCTCGCCGGTGTCGGAGCGTTCGGTGCGTTCGGTGCGTTCGGTGCCTTCGGTGCGCTCGGACCGTTCGGCGCCGGCCTGGGCGCCGACCCGGACGCCCGGGTGTGTCATCTCGTCGCTCGCCGCCAGCGCGTTGCCGGTCACGGCCGCGCGCAGCCGGTTGATCACCGCGGCGCGCAGCTCCGGGGGTTCCAGGACCTGCACGTCGGGGCCGAACTCGGCGAGCCAGCCGGCCATGCCGGTGTTGCGCGGCACGGTCAGCACGTCCCAGCCGGTCGGCTCGCCGTCGAGCAGCTCCGGCTCGCACTCGGTGGCCCGGCGGCGCAGCAGGAAGCCGGTGTCGGCCTTCAGCCGCAGCCGGGCGGTGCCGACGTTGCGGTTCTGCTTCCAGGCGAAGTCGGCGACCTTGGCGTGCACGTCCATGTCGTCGGGCACCGGCTCGGTCAGGTGCCCGGCCAGCAGCACCACCTCGCCGACGATCCGGTCCAGCCGGAACATCCGGTCGGCGCCGCGGGCCCGGTCGTACCCGGCCAGGTACCAGTGCCCGCGCCAGGAGTCGATGGCCCACGGCTCGACCTTGCGCTCGGCCGGGTCCACCTCGCCGGACTTGCGGTAGCCGAAGGACACCGGGCGCCGGTCGCAGATGGCCTGCAGCAACGGCTCGAAGGCACTGGTCTCGGTCCGCACCCGGGGCTCGATGCCGGACTGGCTGATGTCCCCGACCTCGATGCCCGCGCTCTTGAGCTTGAGCAGCGCCGAGGAGGCGTCGGAGGCCAGCACCGCCTGCTGCCAGAAGCGCGCGGCGACGCCGAGCACGGCCGCCTCGTCGCGCTCCAGACGGATCTCGGGCAGGTTGTAGGAGTCCTTGGGGATCCGGTAGCCGATCTCGTCCTCGAACAGCGCGCTGTTGGTACCGGTCTCCAGGGGGATGCCCATCTCGCGGAGCTCGTCCTTGTCCCGCTCGAACATACGCTCGAAAGCATCGTCCGTCGGGCACTCCCGATACGGCTCCAACGTGGCGCGCAAGCGCTCCTTGGTCACGTACTGCTTGGACGCGAGCAGGCAGATGACCAGGTTCACCAACCGCTCGGTCTTCGTGGCGGGCATCGAGGTTCTCCTACAACTACTCGGGTACGCGTGAACGGTAGCGCTAAACGGAGGGGTGGCGCAGCGTCGTACACATTGGCGAACACGAACGGGTGAAGACTGGTGGGCTAACGGGTGCCACTGTGCCGGTAGCGTGGGGCGGGTGATCCAGTGGCGGCGCGGTGTGGTTGCAGCTGTAGGCCGCGCATGGCGCGGTTCTCTGGAGATAGATGTAACGGCCGCAGATGGACGAATGTTCCGTGCCCTCGCTTATCCGGAGCTGGTCGGACGTCCGGAGGTCGGCGACGAGGTGCTGGTCTCCGTCGCGGCTCTCGAGTTGGGACTCGGGACCGGAGGCTATGCGCTGGTCGTGGCGATCCCGTCCCGGCTCCCTGAGGA
The DNA here is from genome assembly GCF_041262705.1 of Catenulispora sp. MAP12-49. Lineage (NCBI taxonomy): Bacteria > Bacillati > Actinomycetota > Actinomycetes > Catenulisporales > Catenulisporaceae > Catenulispora > Catenulispora sp. MAP12-49. Next base: position 93,334 of record NZ_JBGCCP010000017.1, read on the forward strand.
CGCTCCTCTAGAGGGACACATGGTGAAGGCGCGCTATACGCCGCTGCAGACCGTTGTAGATGGAGCCGAGGAACGCTACCCGGAGCTGGCGAACGCATCGTCCTTGGACGGGATGCCGGTGGTGGTGGCCGATCTGCATTCCGCATTGCCGGCGGTCCTTGCCGGCATCCGCGCGGAGCGTCCCGATGCGCGCGTCGCCTATGTGATGACCGACGGAGGCGCACTCCCGCTGTGGTTCTCGCGGGCGGTTGACGGGCTGCGGGGCGCCGGGTGGCTGACGGCGGGCACGGTCACCGTCGGACAGGCGTTCGGCGGGGATCTGGAGTGCGTGACCGTACACAGTGGGCTCCTTGCGGCGCGCCACGTACTGAAGGCGGACATCGCCGTCGTCACGCAAGGCCCCGGCAACCTCGGCACCGGGACCGAGTGGGGGTTCTCGGGGGTGGCGTGCGGAGAAGCCATTAATGCGGTGGCGGTACTCGGAGGACTGCCGGTCGCGGCGCTAAGGGTTTCGTCCGGAGACGCCCGCGAGCGCCACCACGGACTGAGCCACCACAGCCTCACCGCCTATGGAAAGGTCGCCTTGGCGCGCGCCGAAGTAGCGCTGCCGGACGTGGACGATGTCTTCTGGCACGGAGTGGCTTCACAGACTGCGGAGTTAGCGGCGCGGCACACAGTCGTCTCCGTATCCGTCGACGGACTGGATTCCGCTTTGCGTTCCTCCCCGGTGAAGCTGAGCACCATGGGCCGCGGTCTGGATCAGGATTACGCGGCATTCCTCGCCTCGGCCTGCGCGGGTCGACTGGCGTCTGTCGGCGGCAGTCAGCACTATGGGATGCTTCACACTTGAGACCGAGATCCGGGAGGGACGTTGGTCGTGGAAGAGGGCGTCGAAGAAGTCAACGCCGCCGCGGAGCACGGAGAGCACGAGCACATCGTGACCCCGACCGAGCGCAAGCTCCGGGCGGTGCCCGTCCTGATCCTGAGCTGCGTCGTGTTCGGCCTGGCGGCCGCGGCGTTCGCCTGGACGACGCTGCGCGTCCACGACCGGCAGATGTCGGCGGAGGCGAACGAGAAGGCGGTCGCGTTCCTGCTGGGCACGCCGGGCCTGCAGACCTCGGAGCAGCCGGCGGCCGGCGGCGGCTCGGTGACCGCGTTCTACTCCGCCAAGCTGCACCGGTTCGCGATCACCGGCCACGACCTGCCCTCGCTCGGTCACGGCAAGACCTACGAGTTCTGGTACCGCACCGGCGCCGGCCAGCCGGCGAAGGAGGCCGGGACCTCGCGCTTCGACGGGCCGCAGAACGACATGGTCGTGGTCTGGCTCCCGACCGCGGCGGCCTCGCTGGCGGTCTCGGTCGAGCCCTCCGGCGGCGTGTCCACGCTGTCGGGGGCGCCGATCGCCGAGCTGACGCTGGGATAGCCGCCCCGGGCCCGGTCGCCCGGGCCCGCCGCGCGCTATTCGGTGATCAGCAGGTCGCCGGCCAGGATCGCGAACAACGTCCCGGTCACCGCGTCGACGACCCGGCGGGCCCGCGCGTAGGCGGCCGCGATCCGCTTGGCGGAGAACAAGCACGCCACGAGCACGTACCACGCGACGCCGACCGCGGGGATCGCCACGCCGATCGCGGTCCGGTACTCCCAGTCCACGTGCGGCGGGAGCAGCGCGGCGAAGACGCTGGAGAAGAAGACGGCGGCCTTCGGGTTGCCGATGTTGCACAGGAAGCCTGCGCGGAAGGCCGAGAGGGCACTGCGCGGGCGGACTCCCACGACGCCGGCGGCCGGTCCGTGCAGCTTGCGGCGCGCCGCCGAGCGCAGGAGCTGGAAGGCCAGCCACAGCAGATAGGCCGCACCGGCCACCCGCACCGCCTCGAACACCGGCTGGAACCTGACCAGCAGCACGGTCAGGCCGACCAGGCTGGTCGTGGCCCAGACCGCCATCGCGGAGGCGACGCCCAGGCCCACGAAGACCGCGTCGCGGCGCGAGCGCGCGACCGAGGCGTGGGAGACGGCGAGGAAGTCGGGGCCCGGGATCAGCAGGGCCAGGGTCCAGACGGTCAGCAAGGCGGCGAAGGACGCGACAGGCATACCGCCGATGCTGCCACGGGATCGCGGTCGCGCGGCAGGTCGATGGGGGTGTATCGGGCCACCGGTCGCGGATTGGCCCGCAAAACGCCGATGGCCGTCCCGGATCCCGGGACGGCCATCGAAGGCGGAGCGCCTGGCCGGGTCAGCTGACGCCGAGCAGGTCGACGACGAAGATCAGCGTCTCGCCCGGCTTGATCAGCGGGCTCGGGCTGCGGTCGCCGTAGGCCAGGTGCGGCGGGATGACCAGCTTGCGCCGGCCGCCGACCTTCATGCCGGCCACGCCGCGGTCCCAGCCGGCGATGACCCGGCCGCCGCCCAGCGGGAAGCTGAAGGGCTGGCCGCGGTTCCAGGAGGCGTCGAACTCCTCGCCGGTGGAGTAGGACACGCCGGCGTAGTGCACCGTGACCTGCTGGCCGGCCTTGGCTTCCTCGCCGGTGCCGACGGTGATGTCCTCGATCACCAGGTCCGCGGGGACCTCGAAGTCGGGGAAGTCGATCTCAGGCTTGTCAAGACTCATGGGCTAGCTGTTCCCAATCCTGTCGGTGATGGACTCCTCGTTACGCTATCAGGGCGTCTTCGGCGCCACCCGACGGTGGCGCCGAAGGAGTCCTAGCGGGCGTCGAGGATGTCCACGACGAACACCATGGTGTCGGTGCCCTGGATCCCGGCGTCGGGCTGGCCCTGCGCGCCGTACCCCTTGTCCGGCGGCACGACCAGCAGCACCCGCGAGCCGACGGTCTGCCCGACCAGGCCCTCGTCCCAGCCCGGCACCACGTCGCCGACGCCGATCTGGGTGGCGAACAGCGACTTGCCCTTGCTGAACGAGGAGTCGAAGATCTGCCCGGTGCGCCAGATGAGGCCCTCGTACTGGACCACCAGGGTCTGGCCCTTCTTCACCGGCGCGCCCTTGCCGACGATCACCGGCTTGTAGACGGCCGTCGTCGGCGGCTGCTTGCCGGCCGGGATGGTCACCTTCGGGTCGTCCTTGCCCACGGTGGTGGCCACGCTCGGCAGGGTCGGGTCGTTCGGCACCCCGGTGCCGGCCGGGATGTCGGCCTGCACCGAGGGGTACACGCCGATGATGTCGATGTCGAAGATGATGGTGTCGGTCCCGGTGATGGTGATCTTGCCATCGGTGGTCCCCTTGGCCCCGAAGCCCAGCGCCGGCGGCACCACCAGCTCCACCCGGCTGCCGGCGGCCTGGCCCTTCAGGCCCTGCTCCCAGCCCGGCAGCATCTGGTTCTGGCCCTCGACCTGCAGCGCCGGGTGCTGACCCTGGTCGTAGCTGCTGCCCAGGTCCGAGCCGTCGCGCCAGAGCTTGGCGCCGAACTGCAGGACCAGCACGCTGCCGTCGGTGACCTTGGGCCCGTCGCCCTGGATCTTCACCTTGACGCCGAGCTTGCCGTCGGGCTGCCCGGCCGGAACCGTGATGTTCGGCCGCACCCCGACCGCGTCGGCGACCGGCGCGCCGGTGGACGCGGTGGAGCCGGCCGGCGTTTTGGGCGCGGCGGGCTTGCTCGACGACGAGCACCCGGCGAGCAGCACCAGGCCGGCGGCGAGGCCGGCGAGGGTGGTCTGGGTCCGGCGGGTGGCCACGGGACGGCGCACTGGAAAACCTCGAATCGGCGCGGGGGGATACGACGATCACACGTCGTGGGACCGCACCACAGTAGCGTGGCCCGCGTCCGGCGGGGGCCGGGCGCGGGCCATGAGAAGACGAATACCGAGGTTGTCGCTACATGGACGAGATGAGCTTCTCCACCCGCTCGTCCACCGACCGGAACGGGTCCTTGCACAGCACGGTGCGCTGGGCCTGGTCGTTCAGCTTCAGGTGCACCCAGTCGACGGTGAAGTCCCGCCGCTGCTCCTGCGCCCGCTTGATGAACTCCCCGCGCAGGCGCGCCCGGGTGGTCTGCGGCGGGACCGACTTGGCCTGGAAGATCTCCAGATCGGTGGCCGTCCGCTCCACCATGCCGCGCTTCTCCAGCAGGTAGTACAGCCCGCGGTTGCGGGAGATGTCGTGGTAGGCCAGGTCCAGCTGCGCCACCCGCGGGGCGGACATCGCCAGGTTGTTCTTCGCGCGGTAGCGCTCGATCAGCTGGTACTTGATCACCCAGTCGATCTCCCGGGAGATCAGGTCCAGGTCGCCGGTGGACACCGCGGTCAGGGTGCGCTCCCACAGGTCCAGGATCTTGTCCACGGCGCCGGTGCGCAGACCGCGCTTCTCGGCGAAGTCCCTGGCCTTGGTGAAGTACTCCTCCTGTATCTCCAGCGCGCTCATCTCGCGGCCGTTGGCCAGACGGACCTTCTTCTGGCCGGTCATGTCGTGGCTGACCTCGCGGATGGCCCGGATCGGGTTCTCCAGGGTCATGTCGCGCAGCGTGGTGCCGGCCTCGATCATGCGCAGGACCAGGTCCGTGGCTCCCACCTTCAGGAGCATCGTGGTCTCGGACATGTTGGAGTCGCCGACGATCACGTGCAGGCGCCGGTACTTCTCGGCGTCGGCGTGCGGCTCGTCACGGGTGTTGATGATCGGGCGGGAGCGGGTGGTGGCGCTTGAGACGCCCTCCCAGATGTGCTCGGCCCGCTGCGAGACGCAGTAGACGGCGCCGCGCGGGGTGGCCAGCACCTTGCCGGCGCCGCAGATCAGCTGGCGGGTGACCAGGAACGGGATCAGCACGTCGGCCAGGCGGGAGAACTCCCCGTGCCGGCCCACCAGGTAGTTCTCGTGGCAGCCGTAGGAGTTGCCGGCCGAGTCGGTGTTGTTCTTGAACAGGTAGACGTCGCCGGCGATGCCCTCCTCGTGCAGGCGCCGCTCGGCGTCGGCCAGCAGACCCTCCAGGATCCGCTCGCCGGCCTTGTCGTGGACGATCAGCTCGCGCACGGAGTCGCACTCGGGAGTGGCGTACTCCGGGTGCGAGCCGACGTCCAGGTACAGCCGCGCGCCGTTGCGCAGGAAGACGTTGCTGGAGCGCCCCCAGGACACGACGCGGCGGAAGAGGTAGCGGGCGACCTCGTCCGGGGACAGACGACGCTGGCCGCGGAACGTGCAGGTGACGCCGTATTCGTTTTCGAGTCCGAAGATCCGCCGGTCCATGATGACCACCTTATGCCGCGTAAGACTTTAATCCGCGCCAGACCTTTGCGTCGTTGTCCGGCCACCGCATGTCAGGACTCCTCAGGAGTCCCGTCCTCGTCCAGGAGGTCGTCCACGGCGCCGAGCACGTCCTTGTCGGACAGCTCCGGCTCGGCCGGGGCGTCCCCGTCCTCGCCGCCCTTGCCGCCCTTGCCGCCCTTGCCCCCGTCGGCGTCGCCGTCGACACCGAGCAGGGCCGCCAGGGCCGGGCCGGTGATCCGCCGGAACTTGCGCACCCGGGTGCGGGTGCGGTCCAGGACCGCGACCTCCAGCTGGTTGGGGGCCAGGGTGCGCGGCTCGGTGCCGTCCCGGCCCAGGGCCTCGACCGCGGCGTTGAGCACCGTCTCCAGCGCGGCGTTCTCCTCGTAGGAGGACTCCAGCACCTGGGTCACGGCGTCCGCGGCACCGCCGAGCACCTGGAAGCCGCGGATGTCGGTGACCTGGCCGTCGAAGGTGACCCGGTAGCCCTGGTCGTCGGCGGCCTTGTCGCCCACCTCGGCCACGGCCAGCTCCACCTCGTAGGGCTTGCCCGCGCCCTCGCTGAACATCGTGCCCAGGGCCTGGGCGTAGGTGTTGGCCAGGGCCCGGCCGGTGACGTCGCGGCGGTCGTAGACGTACCCGCGCATGTCGGCGTGCCGGACGCCGGCGATGCGCAGCTGCTCGTACTCGTTGTACCGGCCGGCCGCGGCGAAGGCGATGCGGTCGTAGATCTCGGAGATCTTGTGCAGGGCCCGCGACGGGTTCTCCCCGACGAACAGGATGCCCTTGTCATAGAAGATGACTGCCACCGACCGGCCACGCGAGATGCCCTTGCGGGCATACTCGGCCCGGTCCTTCATGATCTGTTCGGGCGAGACGTAGAACGGCGTCGTCACGACGGGTCACTCCTGACTGGGACCGGTGCCTGCAAGACTGTTGATTCGATCGCTACGGAGTGCAAGTTACCGCAGCGGGGAGCGGGGTCCGTCGGGAACCGCGCGGCGGGCGTCCATGATGCCCTCGACGAGCGCGGAGAGTTCGGAGTCCGGCAGCCGCCGGTAGCCGTCCTCGGTGACCACCGCGACGACCGGGTAGATCTTGCGGAACAGGTCGGGGCCGCCGGTGGCCGAGTCGTCGTCGGCGGCGTCGTAGAGCGCCTGCACGGCCGCGATCGCGGCCTCCTCGGCGGTGAAGTCCGGGCGGAACAGCTTCTTGAGCGCACCGCGGGCGAACATCGAGCCCGAGCCGACCGAGTAGTGGTCGTGCTCCTCGTACATGCCGCCGGTGACGTCGTAGCTGAAGATCCGGCCCTGGCCGGTCTCCTCGTCATAGCCGGCGAACAGCGGGACCACGGCCAGGCCCTGCATCGCCATCGCGAGGTTGCCGCGGATCATGGTGGCCAGGCGGTTGGCCTTGCCGTCGGTGGAGAGCGTGACGCCCTCGATCTTCTCGTAGTGCTCCAGCTCCAGCTGGAACAGCCGGACCACCTCCACGGCCAGGCCCGCGCTGCCGGCGATGCCGACCGCGGAGAACTCGTCGGCCGGGAACACCTTCTCGATGTCCCGTTGGGCGATGAAGTTGCCCATGGTGGCCCGGCGGTCGCCGGCCAGGAGCACGCCGCCGGGGAAGGTGATGGAGACGATGGTGGTGCCGTGCGGCGCGATGTCGCCGCCGGAAAGGGAGGACCCGGCCGGCAGGGAGCGCCCGGCCGGCAGGTACTCGGGGGCGAAGCCCTTCAAGAACTCGCTGAAAGAGGAGATGCCCGGCGTGAGGAACGCCTGCGGCAGACCGCCCCGTGTGCCCCAGTCCGCGTTGGATTCCACTTCAGCAATCCCCTTCTATCAAGATTCGTACGAAACAGAGCTTGAGGTGCTGCGACCCTAGTTGATCGCGAACCTCACTGGCCACCCTTCTGGACGAAGCCCCGGACGAAGTCCTCGGAGTTGGCCTCGAGCACCTCGTCGATCTCGTCCAGCATGGAGTCCACGTCCTCGGAGAGCTTCTCCTGACGCTCCTGCAGGTCGCTGCTCGCCTCGGGGGCGGTTTCCTCGACCTCTTGCTTGTCACGGTTGGCGTGCTGCTGGCCGCCGCGTTCGTCCGCTGCCATCTCAGCCCTCTCCCACTCCTCGGCAAGGTTGCCGATCTTCCTCACTCTAGCTTCAACTTCCCCCGAACGGGGGTATTCCACTCGTGCCCGGGGGACCGAATAAATGACGTTCGTGGAATTCGTCGGACCAGCGCCGAAGCGGCGCTGGTCCGATATGTGGAACGAGTCGTCTCAGCCTTCGGTCAAAGCCCGCACCAGATCCTCCGCGGTGCGGCTTCTATCGATCAACGCTTGGACGTGCTGCTTGGTTCCGCGCGTCGGTTCCAGTGTCGGCACCCTTTGCAGGGATTCGCGACCGGGGACGTCGAAGATCACCGAGTCCCAGGACGCGGCGGCCACGGAGTCGGCGTACTTGTCCAGGCAGCGGCCCCGGAAGTAGGCCCTGGTGTCCTCCGGCGGGTGGTCCACCGCCTGCCGGATCTGCTCCTCGGTGGTGATCCGCTCGAACCGCCCGCGGGCCGCCAGGCGCTGGTACAGGCCCTTCTCCGGCCGCACGTCGGAGTACTGCAGGTCGACCAGCTCCAGGCGCGAGGAGTCCCAGTCCAGCCCGTCGCGCTTGCGGTAGCCCTGCAGGATCTCGTACTTGGCGACCCAGTCCAGCTCCCTGGACAGCGACATCGGATCGGACTCCAGGCGGGTGAGCACCGACTCCCAGCGCTCCAGCACGTCCTTGGTGACGTCGTCGACGTCCGAGCCGAACCGGTCCTCCACGAACTTGCGGGCCTGCTCGCAGTACTCCATCTGCAGCTGCACGGCGGTCAGCTTGCGGCCGCTGCGCAGCGTGACCAGCTGGCGCAGGCTCGGGTCGTGGCTGACCTGGTGCAGCGTGCGCACGGGCGCGTCCACCGACAGGTCGGTGGACATGAAGCGCTCCTCGATCATCGCCAGGACCAGCGCCGTGGTGCCCATCTTGAGGTAGATGGAGATCTCGGCCAGGTTGGCGTCGCCGATGATGACGTGCAGCCGGCGGTAGCGCTCGGGGTCGGCGTGCGGCTCGTCCCGGGTGTTGATGATCGGGCGCTTGAGCGTGGTCTCCAGGCCCACCTCGACCTCGAAGAAGTCGGCCCGCTGCGAGATCTGGAACCCGTGCGCCCGGCCGTCCTGCCCGATCCCGACCCGGCCGGCGCCGGTGACCACCTGCCGGGAGACGAAGAACGGGGTGAGGTTGCGGACGATGTCGGCGAACGGCGTGGTGCGCTGCATGAGGTAGTTCTCATGCGAGCCGTAGGAGGCGCCCTTGTTGTCGGTGTTGTTCTTGTACAGGTTGATCGGCGCGGTCCCGGGGATCTCGGCGGCCCGGCGCGAGGCCTCGGCCATGATCCACTCCCCGGCCTTGTCCCAGATCACCGCGTCGCGCGGGTTGGTGACCTCCGGCGAGGAGTACTCCGGGTGCGCGTGGTCGACGTACAGGCGGGCCCCGTTGGTGAGGATCACGTTGGCCAGGCCCGCGTCCTCGTCGGTGAGCTGGCTGGCATCGGCGATGTCCCGGGCCAGGTCGAAGCCCCGGGCGTCCCGCAGGGGGTTCTCCTCTTCGAAGTCCCAGCGCGCACGGCGGGCCCGGTGCATGGCCGCGGCGTAGGAGTTGACGATCTGGGACGAGATCAGCATCGCGTTGGCGCCGGGGTTTCCTGGTACGGAGATGCCGTACTCGGTCTCGGTGCCCATGATTCGCCACACGCTCATACCGGCCACCTTATTCCGCGGGGGTGACGTGTGGCAGTGCCTTGTGCACGGTTTTTACTGGGATGACGGGTTGCCACTCGGTGTGTGTACCCGGGCGGTGATCAATGAACCGTGGGCGGACGAGGGGTTACGTCACGCTCAGAGGTGGCCCAGCACGGCCCTGACGACCTGGTCCACCCGCCGCCAGTCCGGCCCGGACAGCATGCCGCGCGGTGCTGTGAGCCCGGAGGCCGGAAGCCACTCGATGAGCTCGGCCAGCACCGTGCCGGTCAGCGGGGTGGCGATCGGGACGTCGCCGGCGAACTCCTCCAGGGGCACGGGCTCGCCGGGGAGCACCGGGCACACGATCACGCGGCCGGGTCCGGCCTCGTTGTAGAGGTCTGAGGACAGGATCAGAGCCAGAGTCGGCCGGTCGCCGCGCTCCCAGACCTCACCCTGCCGCACGCTGCTCCTCGATGCCGTTCTTGTGCTGCGCCAACCACTCAGGCGTGACGCCCAGCCGACGCTCCCGCTCGGCCGAGCGACTGAACCGCTGCCGCCAAGCCGCCTCCGCGAGGACCTTGTCCGTCCAGTTGGACAGGTTCATCCCGGCGGCCTCGGCCGCGGCCCGGGAAGCCTCTATGGTCTCCGCCTTCACGCTGACGTCAAGCTTCGGCATGGTACGGAGAATACCATGAGAAATGGTACGAGACGCGGATCCGCAACGCCTCGCCGCGCCGCCGAGGCAATAACGCGCCGCCACAAAGCACGCGCCGCCCGCGCGCCGTCTTGAAGACGGCGCGCGGGCGGCGGACAGGCCTTGCCGGCTGCTACAGGTACTGGCCGGTGCTGGCGATCGTGTCGATCGACCGGCCGGTGTCGCCACCGCGCTTGCCGGTGACCAGGGTGCGGATGAAGACGATGCGCTCGCCCTTCTTGCCGGAGATGCGGGCCCAGTCGTCGGGGTTGGTCGTGTTCGGCAGGTCCTCGTTCTCCTTGAACTCGTCGACGCAGGCGCCGAGCAGGTGGGAGACGCGCAGGCCCTTCTGCTTGTGGTCCAGGAAGTCCTTGATCGCGGTCTTCTTCGCGCGGTCGACGATGTTCTGGATCATCGCGCCGGAGTTGAAGTCGCGGAAGTACATGACTTCCTTGTCGCCGTTGGCGTAGGTGACCTCCAGGAACCGGTTCTCGTCGATCTCGCTGTACATCCGCTCGACCGTGGCCTGGATCATCGCCGACACCGTGGCCTGCCGGTCGCCGCTGTGCTCGGCCAGGTCCTCGGCGTGCAGGGGCAGTTGGGGGGTGACGTACTTGCTGAAGATGTCCTTGGCCGCCTCGGCGTCCGGACGCTCGATCTTGATCTTCACGTCCAGCCGGCCCGGGCGCAGGATCGCCGGGTCGATCATGTCCTCGCGGTTGGAGGCGCCGATGACGATGACGTTCTCCAGGCCCTCGACGCCGTCGATCTCCGAGAGCAGCTGCGGGACGATCGTGTTCTCCACGTCGGAGCTGATACCGCTGCCGCGGGTGCGGAACAGCGAGTCCATCTCGTCGAAGAACACGATGACCGGGGCGCCCTCGCTGGCCTTCTCGCGCGCCCGCTGGAAGACCAGGCGGATGTGCCGCTCGGTCTCGCCGACGTACTTGTTGAGCAGCTCAGGGCCCTTGATGTTGAGGAAGTAGCTCTTCACGTTGTCCGAGCCGGTCACCTCGGCGACCTTCTTGGCCAGCGAGTTGGCCACCGCCTTGGCGATCAGGGTCTTGCCGCAGCCGGGAGGCCCGTACAGCAGCACGCCCTTGGGCGGGCGCAGCTGGTGCTCCTTGAACAGGTCAGGGTGCAGATACGGGAGCTCGACGGCGTCCCGGATCAGCTCGATCTGCCCGTCCAGGCCGCCGATCTCCAGGTAGGAGATGTCCGGGACCTCCTCCAGCACGAGGTCTTCGACCTCGGACTTGGGGATGACCTCGTAGACGTAGCCGCTGCGCGGCTCCATCAGGAGCGCGTCGCCCGGACGCAGCTTGACGCCGGACTCCAGCAGCGGCTGGCCCAGGCGGACCACGTGCTCCTCGTCGGTCCGGCCGGTGACCAGGGCGCGGGTGCCGTCCTCCAGGATCTCCTTGAGGCTGACGATCTCGCCCACGCTCTCGAAGCCGAACGCGGCGACGACATTGAGCGCCTCGTTCAGCATCACCTCCTGGCCGGGGCGCAGCGAGCCGGGTTCGATGGAGGGGCTCACCGACACCCGCATCTTGCGGCCGCCGGTGAAGATGTCGGCGTTGCCCTCGCCGGCGTCCTCCAGGAACACCCCGAAACCGCTCGGCGGCTGCGCGAGGCGGTCGATCTCCTCCTTCAACGCCACGATCTGGTCGCGCGCTTCTCGCAGCGTCGCCACCAGCCGTTCGTTCTGGCTCGTGAGCCCGGCCACAGTGGCCTGCAACTCGTTGATCCGCTCCTCCACGGCCCGGCCGCCCCGTGGGGCGTCCGCGGCGTCGCGGAGCCGGCGCCGCAGGACGGCGATCTCCTGCTCCAGGTACGTGACCTGGGCAGCGAGGTCATCCGACCCGCGCGCCGAGCGGCCGGCGCCCTCGCGGATGTCGTCGTCGTGTGCTGGCACGGTCCTCACCTCCCGCCGGAAGCTGCGATGCTCAAGAACTTCCTTGCTGCTGTCCTGCCTAGCGGAAGCGTTCTTGAAACCGCTGAATGTTGTGCAGTTGCGACCGAGACCGGGAGCGGCATCCCCCGCGGATCCGGAACTCGGGTGCTCCTCGTTCGAACAACAAGGCCTGTCGTCATGACGATTCCCCCTCACTCGGCTGGTTATGTGGCGCCGGCCCGGAGTTGTGATCCCGATCCTTGCCCACTGCTGGTGCTTTGTCGAGGACAATCGATCAACGTGCGAGGGGGCCGGAAGGTTCGCCGAACCGGCTTGATAGCGTCTCGAATATGACCGTCACCACTGACACGGATGCACTCGAGGTATGGATCGATCACGATCTGTGCACCGGCGACGGCATCTGCGCGCAGTATGCGCCGGACGTGTTCGAACTCGACATCGACGGTGTCGCCTACGTGAAGGACGGACCGGACGCCGATTTGCGCACCGGCGCCGAGGCCCGCGTGCCGGTCCCGGCCGATCTGGTGCTGGCCGTCATCGACTCGGCCAAGGAGTGTCCCGGGGACTGCATCCACGTCCGGCGGGCGGCTGACGGGGTGGTCGTGGCCGGTCCGGACGCCGACGGGGCGTGACAAGAGCGGGCCGGACGGCGGGAGACGGGTTCCGCCCCAGCTCGGCACCTGTCTCCATCGCCGTCTTCCCCGTGGCCCGCTAACCCAGACGTCTCACCGGCCGTCCAGGTTGCCGCCTCAGGAAAAATTCCGCTCGATCGGGTGACCGCCCAGGTCATAACGCCGCGCCAGGACCGGCAGCAGCCGCACCGGACCGCCGACCGGGTGCAGCCGCTCGGGGGCATCCGTGTGGATCGGCACCACGGTCCGCGGCGCGACCCGGTGCACCAGGGTGTGCAGGTCGTCGGCCGTGGCGTGGCCGAAGGAGCCGATCCGGCGCAGCGGGATGCCCAGGACGTCCAGCCACTCCGTGAACAGCGCCCAGCGGGACTCGAACGGCCCCAGCGGCTCCCCGTTGGCGTGCAGCCAGACGGTCCGCTCCCCCACCGGCAGGTCCGCCAGGTCCGGGATGCCGCGCAGGTCGCGCAGGTCGGGCTGGTAGACGAAGGCGCCGGGATCGGCCTTGAGCTCCTCCAGACCCACCTCGGAGTACGCCACCACGCCCTGGACGTCCAGCGCGCGCAGGAACGCCGCGACCGGGTCGCCCCACAGGATCCGCCGCCCGGCGGCGCCGGCCACCTCGATGAACTCCGCGACCCGCTCCAGGTCGCGCGGGTACATCGCGAGCAGCACCAGGTCCCCGCGCGCCTCCTCCAGCACCGCGGCGAAGTCCCGGACCACGTCGTCCTCGGTGCGCACCGGGCCTGGGAACGCCGGCAGACCGAGGGCCGTACCCTCTGTGACGAACATCTCACAGCCCGCCGCGCGCTCGGCCAGCTGCCAGGCCCGCTCCGGCGCGCGGCCGTGGAAGCGGATGTCGCCGGTGAAGGCCAGTACGCCGTCGGAGGTGGTGACCAGGTATCCGCTGGCCCCGGGCACGTCGTGGTCGACGGTGACGCGCTCGACGGTCAGCGGCCCGAAGGCCACCGGCGTCTGGTCGGCCAGCGGCCGCCAGTCCGGGTCGCCGCCGGGCAGGCCGTCGCCGGCGGCGGTCAGCGCGCGCATCACGGCGACGGTCTCCGGGGCCGCGTGAACCTCAATTCCGGACCTGAGGGTTCCGACCAGACCGCAGTGGTCGATGTGGGCGTGGCTGACGAACACCGCCGTCGCCGGGCCGTCCTCGCCGAGCGGATCCCCCGGTTCGACCATCGCCGGGTCGTAGACCCCGGGCAGCCGCGGCGCCGCGCCGACCCGCAGCCGGTCGGCGAGGTAGCGGTGCGGCCGGGGCACGACCGGGGGACGGAACAGGTCGGTGCCGCGGGGGATGTCGAGCCCGAAATCGAGCAGGACGCGGTGGTCCCCCTCGGTGATCAGGATCTTGCTGGAGCCGATGACGCCGACCCCGCCCCAGAACTCGACGGTTGCTGCCATGGAGATATGTGTTCTCTTCCTATGAATTGTGCGCGCGAACCCAGGAGACGATCCCGGGCAGGAGGTCCTCGACCGTCGCGGCGCTCAGCGTCGCGGGGCCGTCGGCGCGGCCGAACCGGTCGATGTAGCCGGCGCTCGCGCCGACCGACATCGCGGGCTCGATCTCGTTGAAGTAGTGGTCGCCGAGCGAGAAGAGCTCGACGGCCGGCCGGTGGGCCAGCTCCGCGGCGATCCAGCGCCGCAGTCCCTCGGGTTTGTTCGCTCCGGAGACGACCTCCTCGAACAGGCCGGTGACCCCGAGCTTGGCCAGCAGCGGCGCGAGCCCTCCGGCCGGGCTGTTGGTGGCCAGCACGATCCGTGCCTGGCCGCGCAGCTTCTCGAACGCCTCGACCAGCGCCGGGACCGCCGTGACCCGGCAGTCGGCGGTCAGCATGTACTGCCGGCTGGCCAGGAACGCCTCCTCGGTGGCCGCGGTGCCCACGCCGGACAGCGCCGCCAGGCCCGCCGCCGCGCCCCAGGCGTCCACCGAGCTGCGCAGCACGGCGGCCGCGGCCTCGTCGGCGACCCGGTCCGCGGCGGCCACCCCGTGCTCGAGGTAGGCCTCGAACAGGTCCAGGAACCGCCCGCGCCACTCGTTCGGCAGGCTGCCGGCCGCGTGCTCGGCGTAGAAGCGCACCGGGCCGTCGTCGCGGTAGACGGTGCCGTCGAAGTCCACGACCAGGACCGGCCGGCGGTCCGGCGTCCCCGTCCCCATCCCCGGCTCAGCCACGGACGCCTCCGGCCGCCGACAGCGCGCCGCGGATGAACTGCCGCTGCAACAGCAGGAAGAACACCATGACCGGCAGCGTGGTGAAGGTGACCGCGGCGGCCAGGCCCGGGAAGTCGGTGCCCTCGGCGTTGGCGAAGGTCGACAGCCCGACCTCGACCGGCTGCACCGTGTTCGAGGAGTCCATGCTGGAGTTCGTCATGATCACCGGCCACAGGAACGAGTTCCAGGAGCCCAGGAAGACGTTGATGGCCACGATGACCAGCGCCGGGCGTACCATCGGCACGCCGATCGAGCGCAGGAAGCGCAGCCGCGAGGCGCCGTCCAGCGCCGCTGCGTCCAGGATCTCGGCCGGCATGGTCAGGAAGAACTGCCGGACCAGGAAGATCCCGAAGACGCTGGCGCCCCACGGGATGATCTGGATCCAGTAGGTGTTCAGCAGGTGCAGGTCGTTGGCCAGCACGTAGTCCGGAATGATCAGCACCGTGCCGGGCATCATCAGCACGGACAGGACCACCAGGGTCAGCACCTTGCGGCCCGGGAAGCGCAGCACCCCGAAGGCGAAGCCGGCCAGCAGCGAGGTGACCAGGCACAGGACCACGGTGCAGGAGGCGATCAGGATCGTGTTCCCGAACAGGCGGACCCACGGCGCCGAGTGCCAGGCCCGGGACCAGTTCGACCAGTCCCAGTGCGGCACCAGCACCGGCGGGAAGCTGCTGAACTCGCCGGGGTGCCCCAGCGAGATGACCACCGTCCAGTAGAACGGGAAGACGAAGGCCACGCCGACGGCGACGGCGAGCGCGCGCCGGGCGTAACGCCCGGCGCGGCTCGACCCCGCCATGCCGCGGGATGCCGTGTTCTTGCTCACCCCTGCGCCTTCGCGGCGGTGCACGCGGTCTGCGCGGTGTTCAGCGCGTCAGAGGGCTGCTTGCCGTTCTCCAGCACCTCCTGGATCGCGGTGGCCTCATAGCCCTGGCACTTGAAGATCCAGTCGAAGCCGGGCAGCGTGAAGGCGGTGTCGAGCTCGGAGACCGCGGCGGTCACGTACGGGTTCTTGGCCACGAAGTCCTGCATCACCGGGTCGCTCAGGGCCTGGCTGGTCACCGGCAGGTAGCCGGAGGTGGCGGACCACCCGGCCTGCTCGGCGGGGCTGTCGATGAACTTCAGGAAGGCCCAGGCGGCGGCCTTCTGGTCGGCGGTGGCGCCGGTGAACATCACGATGTTGGTGCCGGTCAGCTCGTTGACCGCGCCGGCCGGGCCGGAGGGCAGCGCCGTGATGCCGAGCTTGAACTTGCCGCCGACGGTCTTGTTCTCGAAGCCGTAGCCGGCCGCCGAGGAGATGTCGAACGCGCCCTTCTGGGCGCCCAGCGCGGTCTCGCCGGGGTAGTTCTTGCCGGTCGCCAGGGCGTTGGCGTTCTTCAGGTCCTGCATGTACTGCAGGGCCTTGACGGCGCCGGGGTCGCTCAGGTGCGGGGTGCCGTCGGCGTCGTAGAGCTTGGCGCCGTCGGCCTCGGAGAGGATCTCGAACCACTGGGTGCCGTAGGCGGCGCCGGTGGCCGAGCCGGGGTCGATGGTGGAGCCGGTGACGCCGTCCTTGGAGACCGCCTTCATGACGGTGGCGTAGTCGTCCCAGGTCTTGGGCTCGCTCTGGCCGTCCTTGGCCAGCATGTCGGAGTTCTCGAACAGGACCAGCACGCTCTTGTTGAACGGCCACATCCAGGTCTTGCCGTCCGGCAGCTTCATGTCGGTCTGGATGCCCTTGTAGAACGTGGACATCTCGGCCGGGGTGTCGGTGCCGGCCAGGTCGCTGATCGGGACCAGCTTGCCGGCGGAATTGAAGTAGGAGGCCCAGCTCTCGTAGGCCTGGCCCAGGGTCGGGGCGTTCCCGGCCTGCACCTCGGCCTTCTCCTTGGTGTACATCGTCCCGTAGTCCGGGTCGCCCTGGAGCTTGACGGTGATGTTCGGGTACTTCGCCTGGAAGTCCGAGACCAGCTTCTCCATCGCCGGCTTCAGGGTGCCGATGGTCATCGCCTCCTCGAAGGTGATGGTCACCGGGCCGGTGGGCACCGCGAGCTCGGTGCCGGAGCCGGAGCTCTTGGCGGAGGTGCCGCCGCTGGACTTCGGCGTGGAGGTCCCGCCGCCGGCACAGGCGGTGGCGGTCAAGGCGAGGACGGCCAGGCCCGCGGCCGCGGTTATGCGCTTACGCATGGGTGTTCTGTCTCCCGATTTCGAGGGGTGGGTGGCAGTGCGGATTCAGATTCAGAACCAGAACCAGATTCAGATTCAGATTCAGATTCAGACGAGAGCGTGTTCAGACGAGAGCGTGCGACTCGCCGCCGGCCGCGGTGCGGCGCCGGACGAGGGTGAAGAAGACGGTGACGGCGAACAGGACCACGGCCAGCGCCGCGCCGTAGCCGGTGTCGCTGAAGACGAAGGCCTCCTGGTAGACCAGGTAGCTCAGGGTCGTGGTGGCGTAGGCCGGGCCGCCGTTGGCCAGCTGGTAGAACTGCGTGAAGGCCTGCAGCGAGGTGATCGCGGTGATGGCGATGACGAACACGGTGACCGGCTTGAGCTGGTGCCAGGTGACGTGCCAGAACTCCTGCCAGGCCGAGCAGCCGTCCACGCGCGCGGCCTCGGACAGCTCGTTGGACAGCGTGGCCAGCCCGCCGAGGAACACCACGGTGGTGAAGCCGACCTCGTGCCACAGGCTGTAGACGACCACCGCGGGCATCGCCGAGGAGGAGGACTGAAGCCACTGCGAGGTCGGCAGGTGCAGGCTGTGCAGGACCCAGTCGGCCAGGCCGAACTTGTAGTTGAAGATCCAGGTCCAGATCATCGAGGTGGCGATGACCGGCGTGGCGTGCGGCAGGAAGAGCGCCACCCGGGTGCCGTTCAGCAGCGCGCCGCCGCGCTGCAGCAGCAGGGCCAGGCCCAGCGAGATCGCGGTCCCGCCGATCACCATCGCGCCGGTGAAGTACAGCGAGTGCCCCAGGCTGGTCAGGAACGTGGGCTGGGTGGCGTCGAACATCCGCGAGTAGTTGCCCAGCCCCTTGAACTTGGACAGCGCCGGGTTCAGCGCGTTCCACTTCCACAGCGAGACGTAGAACGTGTACCCGGTCGGGACGATCACGAAGGCCAGGAACACCAGCACGGCAGGAGCCGAGTACGCCCAGCCCCAGCGCGTGGCGCGGAAGTCGCGGGCGCGCTGTCGGCGGGCCGGGCCGGGCGGTGCGGCGAGGGCCTTGCCGGCCTCGGTCGTTGCGGTCACGGCACGAAACTGTCGCGGGTCCGGGTTGCGTTCCCGCGACGTTTCGATGAACAGATGACTACAAGGCTTCTTATATTCGCGATCTTGTGGTGTCCTGGAATGTTGGCCAGTCCCTAACCAGGAAGACCGGCCGACCTTCCGCGCCCGCGCGGGATCAGGACGGCTAGGGCAGCACGCGGCGCGCCACGGAGGAGGTCACCGTGCCGTCCTCGTTGAACTCGGGGTCGGCGGCGCTCCCGGCCGCCGGCGTCGCGCCCTCGGCGAGGTAGTCGGCGGCGTAGGCGCCCTTGGACGGCCGGCGGCGGCGCACAGGCGGGGTGACGCCGTCGGCCAGCCGGCGCGCGGTCACCAGGAAGCCGGTGTGGCCGATCATCCGGTGGTCCGGCCGCACCGCCAGGCCCTCCACGTGCCAGCCGCGCACCATCGACTCCCACGGCTGCGGCTCGGTGAACGCGCCGTGCGTGCGCAGGGTCTCCACGGTCCGCGAGAGCTGGGTGGTGGTCGCGACGTAGCAGACGAGCACTCCGCCGGGCACCAGCGACTTGGCGACCGCGTCCACGCAGTCCCACGGCGCCAGCATGTCCAGCACGACGCGGTCGACCTCCTCGTCGGCCAGCTTCTCGGCCAGGTCGCCGATCGTCAGCTCCCACGCCGGGTGCTCGGCGCCGAAGAAGGAGCGCACGTTCTTCGCCGCGATCTCGGCGAACTCCTCGCGGCGCTCGAAGGAGTGCACGCTGCCGGAGTCCCCGACGGCCCGCAGCAGCGAGCAGGTCAGCGCGCCGGAGCCGACGCCGGCCTCGACCACCCGGGCCCCGGGGAAGATGTCGGCCATCTGCACGATCTGCCCGGCGTCCTTGGGGTAGACCACGGCCGCGCCGCGCGGCATCGACAGCACGAAGTCGGACAGCAGCGGGCGCAGCGCCAGGTACTCGTTGCCGCCGGAGGTCTTCACGACCACGCCCTCGGGCGAGCCGATGAGCTCGTCGTGATCGAAGGAGCCCTTGTGCGTGTGGTACTGCTTGCCCGCCTGCAGGGTGATGGTGCTCATCCGCCCCTTGGCGTCGGTGAGCTGAACCTGGTCGCCGGGCTTGAAGGGGCCGCGGCGGTGGTCGGCGCCGGTGGGCTCGGAGAGCTCAGAGGGCTCAGCGGGCTCAGAGGGCTCGGCGGAGGGCGTCGAGGGCGTGCTGTCCATCCCTTCAGCCTACCGGCGCTGCTGGTACCCCCAGACCGCCCCGGTTCAGTGCCGGGCCGGTGCCAGACCGGTGCTAGACCGGCATCCGCCGCTGCGCCGCCGGCGGCGGGCTCGGCGGCTTGCCCAGGAACGCCGCCTGCACGTCGGAGGCCGCCAGCACCCCGACGATCTCCCCGCCCGCCTCGACGACCAGGTACTCCGGCGCCGGGTTGGCCCGCAGCACGTCCAGCAGGGCCTCGCCGGTCAGGTCGGCGGCCACTATCAGGTTCTCCGCCAGCGGCCGCGCCACGTCGCCGGCCTCGATCCACGGCCGGCGCTGCTCGGGGGTGGCGATCACCTGGGCCTCGTTGACCAGGCCGGTGGGCTTCTCGTTGCCGTCCACCAGCACGATGCCGCGGGCGTTCACCTCGTGCGCCCGCCGCAGCGCCTCGGCCAGCGGGGTGCGGGCCTCGACGCTGATCGCGCGGCGGGTCATCTTGCGCGCCGACAGGCCCGGGATGCGCTCCCGGAGCTTGGCCACGACCAGGGCCTGGGTGGCGCCGAACCAGATGAACATGGCCATGAAGACCGCCAGGCCCAGGCCGAAGGGCTGGATGCTGCCGCCGCGGGCGTAGAGCAGGTTCATCACGACGAAGACCGCGATCGCCAGGACCCGGCCGGCCCAGGCGGCGGCGACGGTGCCGGCCATCGACCGGCCGGTGGCCTTCCAGACCGCGGCGCGCAGCATCTGGCCGCCGTCCAGGGGCAGGCCCGGCAGCAGGTTGAACAGCGCCACCAGCATGTTGGAGGCCCAGAAGCCGAAGACCAGGGTGGCGGCGACCTTCTGGCCCAGGCTGACCGTGTCGTCGTGCGGGATGACCTGGTAGACCGCGAATCCGATGCCGGCCAGCGCGGCGGAGGTCAGCGGGCCGACGAAGGCGATCCAGAACGCCTTGCCGGGCGCGTCGGACTCCTTCTCGATCTCCGAGACGCCGCCGAGGAAGTGGATGACGATACGGCGCACCGGCAGGCCCAGGCGCTTGGCCAGGGCGGAGTGCGCGAGCTCGTGGACCACGACGGAGGCGTAGAGGAAGATGGCGTAGGCCAGGGACAGGACGAAGCGCCAGCCGCCGAGCTCGTTACCGAAGTCGTTGTTCGGGTCGGAGACGTCCCCGGACTGCGGGGCCAGCAGGACCGTGATGAAAGCGGCGACCACGAACCACGACGGCGAGACGTACAGCGGGATGCCGAACGGCCGCCCCAGGCGCAGGCCGGGGCCGCGGAGGATCGAATTGCGGCCGGATCCGCCGCCGTCGCCCTCGGAGCCACCACCACCGGTGCTCTGCCTGCCCTCGTCTTCCGCCACGTCTTCGACTCTATGCGCAGGCGAACTTGCAAGACCACTCACCGCGCGGGCGATCTCATCACACGGCGTGCCCGGCGCCGGGGATGTCGGTACCGCCGAGTAGGGTCGAGGCCCATGGACGCGATGGACGCAGCGGTGACGACGAGCCCTGTGACGGTGACGGCGGCGGGGACGACGGAGGCAGCGGCGACAGCGGCAACGACAACGGCGACCGTGACGCTCCCGATGGCGCTGTCACCCTCGCGCGCATCGGACTTCATGACCTGCCCGCTGCTGTTCCGCTTCCGCGTCATCGACAAGCTCCCGGAGCGCAAGAGCGCGGCGGCCACCCGCGGCACCCTGGTCCACGCCGTCCTGGAGCACCTCTTCGACCTGCCGACCGGCCAGCGCACCCCGACCTCGGCCTCCAGCATGCTGCCCCCCGAATGGGAGCGCATGGTCCAGGCCGACCCGGAGCTCAAAGCGCTGGCCGAGGAGGCCGGCGGCGACGAGGCCTGGCTGGCCGGCGCGGTGGACCTGCTGGAGCGCTACTTCCACCTGGAGGACCCGAACCGCCTGGAGCCGGCCGAGCGCGAACTGTTCGTCCACACCCGCGTAGCCGACGGACTCCTGCTGCGCGGCTTCGTCGACCGCCTAGACGTGGCCCCCGACGGCGCGCTCCGCGTGGTCGACTACAAAACCGGACGCGCCCCGGGCCCGGCCTTCGAGGGCAAGGCGCTGTTCCAGATGAAGTTCTACGCCCTGGTCCTGTGGAAGACCCGCGGCGTGGTCCCCCGCCGCCTCCAGCTGATGTACCTGGGCGGACAGAGCCAGATCGTCACCTACGACCCCGACGAATCCGACCTCCGCGCCACCGAACGCAAGGTCGCCGCCCTCTGGAGCGCGATCCGCGCCGCCGCCGAGCGCGGCGAGTGGCGCCCGAACCCCTCACGCCTATGCGACTGGTGCGACCACAAGGCGCTGTGCCCGGAGTACGGCGGCACACCGCCAGTGCTGCCGCCGGTGCAGGTGGTCGAGGCTTCGGATGCGGTGCCCGGGCAGCGGGGGCGGGCGGCGACGACGACGAGCGAGGCGGGCGGGGAAGAAGGCTGATTCGGCGGGATGCAAGCGCTCGGCCGGTATCGGGGCGGGCGCCGCGCCGAAGCATTCCGGCTCGCAGCCTCGGTCCAGCCATCCCGTTCCCACTCGGAAGCGCCGGTTTCGGCCGACCGTGTCGTCGAGGATGTCGCCGGTGCCTATGCCCTCGTCGTCCCCCATGGGCCAGTTATCTCTCGTCCGACGTCTACTCGTCGAACAATCCGTGCAGGAAGGCCAGATTCACTCGCCGGAGCGAATCCACCACCGTCACCCGCTCGCGCTCGGGCACCGGCGCCGCGTGCGGCACCGCGATCACGCGGCAGCCTGCGGCGTGGCCGGCGGCGGCGCCGGTCGGGGAGTCCTCCAGGACCACGCAGTCCGCCGGGTCGACGCCCAGGAGGCTGGCGGCCAGCAGGTACGGGTCCGGGTTGGGCTTGCTGTGCTCCACGTCGTCGCCGGAGACGGTGACGCGGAAGTGCTCCGGGCCGATCAGCGGCAGGCAGGCGTCCACGATGCGGCGGGAGGACGCCGAGACCAGGGCCAGGGGCAGGCCCGCGGTCTCGAGCTCCACCAGGAGGTCCTTCGCGCCGGGCATCATCGGGACGCCGTCGCGCAGACGCTCGACCATCGCCTCCTCGATGCCGTCGGCGAACTGCTCCGCGCTGACCGGGTGGCCGGTGAGGTCCAGCAGGTAGGCGGTCGAGACCTCTATCGGCTTGCCCAGGACGTGCGGGTAGTGCTCGGGGCCGAGGGTGAACCCGTAGCCGGCGAGCATGTCCTGCTCGGCCTGGAACCAGGTGGGCTCGGAGTCGATGAGCAGGCCGTCCATGTCGAAGAAGACGGCGGCCGGCTGTATGGGGCTGGGCATGGCGATCAAGATACCAATGCGCGGCCCGCGTCCATCGCCCGTTCGAGCGCCCGGCTTGGCGGCGAACCCGAGAATCGGCGGCTCAGCGCGACTACTGTTGGGACTTGTGACCACAACCGGTGCCGTCCCCCCGGACCCGATCAGAACCGAGGACTTGGGAAAGTGACCACCATCGACGCCTCATCTGCCTCCGCCCGCACCCGCGGGGAAGACCGCGAATGGCTCAGCACCGCAGTCGACCTCGCCTGGCGCTGCCCGCCGACGCCGCGCGCGTTCAACGTCGGGGCGCTGATCGTCGACGCCGACGACCGCGAACTGGCCCGCGGCTGGTCCCGGGACACCGACGAGCACGTCCACGCCGAGGAGTCGGCCTTGGCGCGCCTGGTCCCCAACCACCCGCGGCTGCCCGGCGCGACCATCTACTCCTCGCTGGAGCCGTGCTCGATCCGCAAGTCCCGGCCGGCCTGCTGCACGCGGTTGATCATCGAGTCCGGCATCCGGCGCGTGGTGTTCGCCTGGCGCGAGCCCTCGCTGCTGGTCGAGGACTGCCAGGGCGCCGAACTGCTGCGCGAGGCCGGGATCGAGGTCGTCGAGTTCCCGGAGTTCGCGCCGCTGGTCAAGAGCGCGAACGCGCACCTGTTCGGCGAGGGCTGAGGCGGCAGCCGGCCCCGATCGAGCCGGGGCGGCCCCGCTCCACGCGCCGCCGCCCTAAGCGCGCACCGACCGCCGCACGGCGGTCCGCACCGCGCGCCGCGCCGCCACCCGCGCGGCCGGCCCCAGGTCGTCCAGGTACTCCAGCAGCGCCCCGAGCTGGTCCAGGGCGCGGAACGCCGCCTTGTCGCCCTCCGGGTCGACGGCGGCCAGCAGCTCCATCCCGATGAACGAGGCCGCCACCGCGCGCGCCAGCCCCGGCACGTCGGCCACCTCCCCGAGCGGCGAGTCCGCCAGCACCCGGTTCAGGACCCGCTCGATCTCCACGGTCCACAGCGCCAGCGCGTCGCGCGTGGCCGTCGCGAAGGCCGGGTTCGTCTGCGCCCCGGCGAGCATCTGTCCCAGGACCGTGACGTTCCCCGCCGCGCTCTCCCGCTTGTGCAGGTCACGCCCCACGCGTTGCAGCTCCCGCAGCGAGCGCACCCGCTCGAACGGCTCCCGGTACTCGGCGACCTGCTGCTCGGTCGACCAGACGGCGGCCACGGCGAGCAGCTCGTCGACGCTGCCGAAGTGGTAGAACACCAGCGCCTGGTTCACCCCGGCGGCCGCGGCGATGGTGCGGGCCGACACCCCGGCTATGCCCTGGGTCCGCAGGGCGTCGATCGTCCCCTGCAGCAGGCGGTCCCGGGTGTCGGAGGTCATGCCGCGACGCTACCGGATCGCACAAGGGTTCGTTGAGCGCGCGCTCAACACGGCTCGACCCCGCGCGACTCGACCTTGTCAGTGCGAACCGTGAGGATGGTGACATGACGCCCGAACAGAAGGCCGGAAAAGATGCCCCAGCGACGGCCGCGCTGGAACGCCTCCGCGCCATCTGCCTGGCCCTGCCCGAGGTCGAGGAGCGCGAGAGCCATGGCGAGCCGACGTGGTTCATCCGCGGCAAGCGCACGCTCGTGATGTTCTGCGATCACCACCACGGCGAGCGCCTGGGCTTCTGGTGCCCGGCCCCGGAGGGAGTGCAGGAGCTGCGGATGGAGCAGGACCCGGACACCTTCTACCGGCCGCCGTACGTCGGCGTGCGGGGCTGGCTCGGCGTGAACCTGGACGGCGACCCGGACTGGGAGGACGTCGAGGACATCGTGCGCGACGCCTACCGCAAGGTGGCGCCGAAGACGTTGGCAGCCCGAGTCGTTGGCGGCCCGAGTCCTTTGGCAGCCCGAGTCGTCGGCGGCGCGTCGTGACTGAGCTGAGGGTGTCGGTGGACGTCGCGGCCTCGGCCGAGCGGGCCTGGGAGACGCTGTCCGACTGGGAGTCGCAGGGCGCGTGGATGGTCGCGACCAAGGTGCGCGGGACGGCGAGCGCCGTCGGCGGCAGCCTGGAGGGCTTCACCGGGATCGGGCCGGTCGGGTTCCTGGACACGATGACGGTCACCGAATGGGAGCCGCCGCGCAGCTGCACGGTGCGCCACACCGGGCACGTGGTGCGCGGCACCGGCGGATTCGAGGTGACGCCACGGGGCGCGGCCGGGTGCCGGGTGACCTGGTGGGAGGACGTCGACCTGCCGCTGGGGGTGCTGGGCCGGATCGGGTGGCTGGTGATCGGGCCGACGACGCGGTTGTTCTTCAAGGTCTCGCTCGGCCGCCTCAAGCGGATTCTTGAGGCAGACGATTCTTGAGGCAGACGGTTCTTGAGGCGGCGGAGTAGCGCATCAGCCGATGACGCGGTCCAGGGTGCGCCGGCCCATCCGGCTCATCGTCGGGTTGCTGTCGAGGTAGTACCAGACCAGGCCCATCGCCTGCTGGAACGCCCAGGCCCGGCCGCGCTGCCACTGCAGGTCGTCGCAGCCCAGGACTTCGCGCAGCACCTCGCGGGGTCCGGGCTCCAGCAGGTGCCAGACGGCGACAAGGTCCAGGGCCGGGTCGGCCGCGCCCAGCCCGCCGGTGTCGAGGACGCCGGCCAGGCGCCCGCCGGCGACCAGGACGTTGCCGGGGATCAGGTCGCCGTGGGTCATCCGTTCGGCGTCGGTGCGGGGCAGCTCGCGGAGCTCAGCCCAGAGACGGCGCAGCCGGGGCACGTCGAGCAGGTGCTCGCTGCGCTCGAAGCAGGTCGCCATCCACGCGTCGTGCGAACGCAGGTCGCCGCCGCGGCCCGAACCGCCGAAGGTGCGGCCCCGGGTGTCCAGCGTGCGGACGCCGCCGATGAACTCGGCCAGGTCGCGGGCGAACGCGACGGAGGCACCCGGGTCGTCGTCGGTGGCGGTGACCCCGGGAAGCCAGGTCTGGACCGACCACGGCAGCGGATACCCGGCGCCCGGTTCGCCGATCGCGACCGGCTCGGGGACGGGGAAGCGGGTGCTGCCCGCCAGCTCGCGGGCCGCCTCGGCTTCGGCCTCGAGCCGGCGGCGGATGCCGTCAGGCTCCCCGTCCTTGAGGGGGAAGCGCGCGGCAAGGCCGTCGCCGATGCGGAAGATGGCGTTGACCGTGCCCGGCGAGGCGATCTCGGTGACGGGCAGTTCGCGCCACTGCGGGAACTGCTCGCCGACGAGCCCGCGGACGACGGGTTCTGACACGGTCAACTGGCCGGTGTGCATCCGCATCGCGGCAGTCTCGCATGCGGGCGCCCGCGCCGAACACCGGATTTCGGCGCGTGAACAGCTAGTCCAGCATCCCCCGCAGCTCGTCCACGGCCCGCGCCGCCGCGTCGCGCAGCCCGGCGATCGACGGGCCGCCCCGCAGGATCTCGCGGCTGTTCGAGGGCACCACGTTGTGGGCGCCGGCGCCGAAGATCCGGCGCACGTCCGCCGGGGTCGCGCCCTGGGCGCCGACGCCGGGGACCAGGTAGGCGCCATTGAGCTGCGCCAGGTCGAAGTCCGGGGTCTCGACGGTGCCGCCGACCACCACGCCGATCGGGCCCATCGGGGAGGCGCCGGCGTTGCGGACGGCCGCGGCGGTGATCATCTCCTCCGCGACGGTGCGGCCCGAGGCGCCGGTCGCGCCCTGGACCTGGGAGCCCTCGGGGTTCGAGGTCAGGCCGAGGACGAAGACGCCCGCGTTGTTCTTCTCCGCGGCCGCGTAGAGCGGCTCCAGGGAGCCGAAGCCCAGGTAGGGGTTCGCGGTCAGCGCGTCGGAGAACAGCGGGGAGGACGGCACCAGGTAGGCGTCGGCGTAGGCCGCGACCGTGGAGCCGATGTCGCCGCGCTTGGCGTCCATGATCAGCACGGTGCCGGCCGAGCGGGCGTCGTCGACGACGCGCTCCAGGACCGCGATGCCGCGGCTGCCGTAGCGCTCGAAGAAGGCCGACTGCGGCTTGAGCGCGGCGACCCGGTCGGCCAGCGCCTCGACCACCGTGTACGCGAAGCGCTCCAGCCCCGCGACGTCGTCGCTGAGGTCCCACTGGGCCAGCAGCGCGGTGTGCGGGTCGATCCCGGCGCACAGCGGGCCCCGCTCGTCCAGAGCAGTCCGCAAGCGGGCGCCGAAGGGAGAATCCGGTCGTACAGCCATGACAACTCTCCTCTTATATATGGGGTCTAAGAAACGCGGGCCGCCTCGACGGCGTCGCGCAGGCTCGTGTAACCGCCGGCCCGCACCCTGGCGGCGATCCCGCGGTTGATCCGGGAGGCCCAGGCCGGCCCCTCATAGATGAACCCGGTGTAGCCCTGGACCAGGTCGGCGCCGGCGACCAGGCGCTGCCAGGCGTCGTTGACGGTCTCCACGCCGCCGACCGAGACCAGGGCCAGCCGGCCGTCGGTGCGCGAGCGCAGGCGGCGCAGCACCTCCAGCGAGCGGGCCTTCAGCGGCGCGCCCGACAGACCGCCGCCGCCGGCGGCCGTGATCTTCTCCTCGGAGGACTTCAGCCCCTCGCGGCCGATCGTGGTGTTGGTCGCGATGATGCCGTCCAGGCGCAGCTCCAGGGCCAGGTCGGCGACCGCGTCGACGTCCGCGTCGGCCAGGTCCGGGGCGATCTTCACCAGCAGCGGGACGTGCCGGCCCGGCACCGCCTCGTCGGCCGCCGCGCGCACCGCCTTGAGCAGCGGCCGCAGCACCTCGACGGCCTGCAGGTTGCGCAGGCCCGGGGTGTTCGGCGAGGACACGTTGACCACCAGGTAGTCTGCGTACGGCGCCAGCAGCCTGGTCGACACCACGTAGTCGGTCGCGGCCTCGTCCTCCGGCACGATCTTCGTCTTGCCGATGTTGACGCCGACCACCGGCGGGACCTTGTCCCAGCGCTCGGGCTTGGCCACGCGGCGCTTGAGCCGGCGCGCGACCTCCTCGGCGCCGCCGTTGTTGAAGCCCATGCGGTTCACCACGGCGCGATCGGCGATCAGCCGGGCCAGCCGGGGCTGTTCGTTGCCGGGCTGGCCCTGGCCGGTGACCGTGCCGATCTCCACCGAGCCGAAGCCCAGGGCGGCCAGGGCGTCGATGCCCTCGGCGTTCTTGTCGAAGCCGGCGGCCAGGCCGAACGGCGCCGGGAACCCGACCCCGAACACGGTCTGCTTCAGGACCGCGTCATGGGCCGGGAACAGCCGCTCCAGCAGCGCCAGGCCGACGCCCGCCGGCAGGGCGCCGACGGCCTTGATCGTGCCGAATCCGAGGTGGTGCGCCTGCTCGGCGTCCATCCGGCGGAACACCAGGTTGAACAGTTTCGGATAGATCCGCATCACCAGGCGCCTTTCTCAGTGGGACATGATCATCGTCTCGCGGAGCCGGGGCTTCTCAGCCCTCGGCGCGCGAGGCGTTGATCTTGTCCGCGTACTCCTGCAGCGAGCCGATGCCGATCTCGCCGCGCTGCAGCGCCTCGATGCCGTGCACGGCCGCCGCGAAGCCCTGGACCGTGGTGATGCACGGCTTGCCGGCCTGCACCGCCGCGGTCCGGATCTCGTAGCCGTCCAGCCGCGGGCCGACCCCGAAGGGGGTGTTGATGATCAGGTCGATCGCGCCGTCGACGATCATCTGCACGATCGTCGGCTCGCCGTTCGGGCCGGTCCCCTGCGACAGCTTGCGCACCGTGGTCGCCGGGATCCCGTTGCGGCGCAGCACGTCGGCCGTGCCGTCGGTGGCCAGGATCTCGAAGCCCAGGTCGTGCAGCGCCTTGACCGGGAACACCATCGAGCGCTTGTCGCGGTTGGCCACCGAGACGAACGCCCGGCCCTTCAGCGGCAGCGAGCCGTAGGCGCCGGCCTGGGACTTGGCGAAGGCCTTGCCGAAGTCCGCGTCGATGCCCATGACCTCGCCGGTCGAGCGCATCTCCGGGCCCAGGATGACGTCCACGCCCTGGCCGTCCGGGGTCCGGAACCGGGACCACGGCATGACCGCTTCCTTGACCGAGATCGGCGAGTCGGACGGCAGCGTGCCGCCGTCGCCCTCCTTCGGCAGCAGCCCCTCGGCGCGCAGTTCGGCGACCGTGGCGCCCATGCCGATCCGGGCCGCGGCCTTGGCCAGCGGCACCGCGGTGGCCTTGGCCACGAACGGCACCGTGCGCGAGGCGCGCGGGTTGGCCTCCAGCACGTACAGGATGTCGCCGGCCAGCGCGTACTGGATGTTGATCAGGCCCCGCACCCCGACGCCGCGGGCGATCGCCTCGGTGGAGGCGCGCAGCCGCTTGATGTCGTGGCCGCCCAGGGTGATCGGCGGCAGCGCGCACGCCGAGTCGCCGGAGTGGATGCCGGCCTCCTCGATGTGCTCCATCACGCCGCCGAGGTAGAGCTCCTCGCCGTCGAACAGCGCGTCCACGTCGATCTCGATCGCGTCGTCCAGGAACCGGTCGACCAGCACCGGGTGCTCCGGGGAGATCTGGGTGGCGCGGTCGATGTAGTCGTGCAGCATGGCCTCGTCGTAGACGATCTCCATGCCCCGGCCGCCCAGCACGTAGGAGGGCCGGACCAGCACCGGGTAGCCGATCTCGTCGGCGATGGCCTTGGCCTCGGCGAAGGAGAACGCGGTGCCGTGCTTGGGGGCCGGCAGGCCCGCCTCGGCCAGCACCCGCCCGAAGGCGCCGCGGTCCTCGGCCAGGTGGATGGCCTCCGGGGAGGTGCCGACCACCGGCACGCCGGCGTCCTTCAGGGACTGCGCCAGCCCCAGCGGGGTCTGGCCGCCCAGCTGCACGATGACCCCGGCCACCGGGCCGGCGCTCCGCTCGGCGTCCACGATCTCCAGCACGTCCTCCAACGTCAGCGGCTCGAAGTAGAGCCGGTCGGAGGTGTCGTAGTCGGTGGAGACGGTCTCGGGGTTGCAGTTGACCATCACGGTCTCATAGCCCGCGTCCCGCAGCGCGAAGCTGGCGTGCACGCAGGAGTAGTCGAACTCGATGCCCTGCCCGATCCGGTTGGGCCCCGAGCCCAGGATGATCACCGCGGCCTTGTCGCGCGGCTCGACCTCGGTCTCCTCGTCGTAGGACGAGTAGTGGTACGGGGTCTTCGCGGCGAACTCGGCGGCGCAGGTGTCGACGGTCTTGTACACCGGCCGCACGCCCAGGGAGTGCCGCAGCTCGCGGACCACCGACTCGGTGAGGTTGCGGATGTCGGCGATCTGCTTGTCGGAGAAGCCGGTCCGCTTGACCCGGTGCAGCAGCTCCGGCGACAGGCGCTCGGCGTCGCGCAGCTCGCAGGCCGTCTCGTGGACGAGCAGCACCTGGTCCAGGAACCAGGGGTCGATCTTGGTGGACTCGTGCAGCTCGGAGATCGAGGCACCGGCCCGGTAGGCCTCCACCAGCAGGTTGATCCGGCCGTCGGTCGGGCGCGCCGCCTCGGCGAGCACGGTCGCCTTGTCGCGGACCGGGCCGACCCAGGTGAACTCCGAGCCCTTCTTCTCCAGCGAGCGCAGCGCCTTCTGCAGCGCCTCGGGGAAGGAGCGGCCGATGGCCATGGCCTCGCCGACCGACTTCATGGTGGTGGTCAGGGTGCTGTCGGCGGCCGGGAACTTCTCGAAGGCGAACCGCGGCACCTTCACCACGACGTAGTCCAGGGCCGGCTCGAAGGACGCCGGGGTCTCCCGGGTGATGTCGTTCGGGATCTCGTCCAGGGTGTAGCCGACGGCCAGGCGCGCGGCGATCTTGGCGATCGGGAAGCCGGTGGCCTTGGAGGCCAGCGCCGAGGAGCGCGAGACCCGCGGGTTCATCTCGATCACGATGATCCGGCCGTCGGCCGGGTTCACCGCGAACTGGATGTTGCAGCCGCCGGTGTCGACGCCGACCGCGCGGATCACCGCGATGCCGATGTCGCGCAGCTCCTGGTACTCCCGGTCGGTGAGCGTCATCGCCGGCGCGACGGTGATCGAGTCGCCGGTGTGCACGCCCATCGGGTCGAAGTTCTCGATGGAGCAGACCACGACGACGTTGTCGTTCTTGTCGCGCATCAGCTCCAGCTCGTACTCCTTCCAGCCGAGGATGGACTCCTCCAGGAGCACCTCGGTGGTCGGCGAGAGCGCCAGGCCCGTGCCGGCGATGCGGCGCAGCTCGGCCTCGTCGTGCGCGAAGCCGGAACCGGCACCGCCCATGGTGAAGGAGGGCCGGACCACGACCGGGTAGCCGCCGAGCTCGTCGACCCCGGCCAGGCAGTCGTCCATGGAGTGGCAGATCACCGAGCGCGCGGACTCCGCGCCGATCCTCTCGACGATCCGCTTGAACTTCTCGCGGTCCTCGCCGGACTGGATCGCGGCGATGTTGGCGCCGATGAGCTCGACGTTGTACTTGTCCAGGACTCCGTTCTCGGCCAGCGCGACCGCGGTGTTCAGCGCGGTCTGGCCGCCCAGGGTCGGCAGCAGAGCGTCCGGGCGCTCCTTGGCGATGATCTTCTCGACGAACTCCGGGGTGATCGGCTCGACGTAGGTCGCGTCGGCCACCTCCGGGTCGGTCATGATCGTCGCCGGGTTGGAGTTCACCAGGATGACCCGCAGGCCCTCGCTGCGCAGCACGCGGCAGGCCTGGGTGCCGGAGTAGTCGAACTCGGCGGCCTGGCCGATGACGATCGGGCCGGAGCCGACGACCAGGACGGACTTCAGATCTTCACGCTTCGGCATCTCAGGCCTCGCTCTTCTGCTTGTTCTTGGTCTCGGCCATGAGATCCGCGAATCGATCGAACAGGTAAGCCGCATCGTGCGGGCCTGCCGCCGCTTCCGGGTGGTACTGCACGCTGAACGCCGGGACGTCCAGGGCCTTCAGGCCCTCGACCACGTCGTCGTTCAGGCAGACGTGGCTGACCTCGA
Source organism: Catenulispora sp. MAP12-49 (assembly GCF_041262705.1). Lineage (NCBI taxonomy): Bacteria > Bacillati > Actinomycetota > Actinomycetes > Catenulisporales > Catenulisporaceae > Catenulispora > Catenulispora sp. MAP12-49. Next base: position 124,328 of record NZ_JBGCCP010000017.1, read on the forward strand.
CCCGGCCGTACTTGGTGTCCGAGACCTTGTCCAGCGGCGCGTCCACGGCGAACCCGTGGTTGTGCGCGGTGACCTCGACCTTGCCGGTCGCGCGGTCCTGCACCGGCTGGTTGATGCCGCGGTGCCCGTACTTGAGCTTGTAGGTGCCGAAGCCGAAGGCCCGGCCCAGGATCTGGTTGCCGAAGCAGATCCCGAAGACCGGGATCTTCCGGTCCAGGACCGCCTGCACGATGGGGACCATCGTCTCCTCGGTGGTCTCCGGGTCGCCGGGGCCGTTGCTCATGAAGAAGCCGTCCGGCTCCAGCGCCAGGACGTCCTCCAGGGTCGCCGAGGCCGACAGCACGTGCACCCGGGCGCCGCGCTCGGCCATCCGGTGCGGTGTCATGGACTTGATGCCGAGGTCGTAGGCGGCGACGGTGAACTTGTGCTCGCCGATCGGCTCGACCACGTAGCCCTGCTTGGTGCTGACGTCGCCCACCAGGTCCGCGCCGGCCATCTCCGGGCTCGCCTTGACCTTGTCGGCCAGCGTCTTCGGGTCCTGCGCGGCCGCCTCGCCGGAGAACACGCCGCAGCGCATCGCGCCGCGCTCGCGCAGGTGGCGGGTGATGGCGCGGGTGTCGACGCCGGAGATGCCGACGATGCCCTGCGCGGCGAGCTCCTCGTCCAGCGTGCGCTGGGAGCGCCAGTTCGAGGCCACCCGGCTGGGGTCGCGGACCACGTAGCCGGCGACCCAGATCTGCCGGGACTCCGGGTCCTCGTCGTTGACGCCGGTGTTGCCGATGTGCGGGGCCGTCATCACGACGACCTGCCGGTGGTAGGAGGGGTCGGTCAGGGTCTCCTGGTAACCGGTCATGCCGGTGGTGAAAACGGCCTCGCCGAAGGTCTCGCCGATCGCGCCGTAGGCATCGCCGCGGAAGGTCCGTCCGTCCTCCAGAACCAGGATCGCCGGGGGTCGGTTGTTCATGCGGACGGCCTTTCTGTAGCGCTGACTGCGAAGTAGGCCTCCAGGGCCCGCATCAGTCCATCAGTCCCGTGGCGGGGGTCGACGCCGGTGTCCAGGGTGCGGTCACCGTGCTGCCACGTGATCACCACCAGGCCTTCGTCCCTCAGATACTTTCCGGCCATCCCGGAGGCCAGGCGGACGCCCCGGACCGCGGCGGCCGGGATGAAGACCGCGGTCGGCTCGCGGTCGATCAGCACGCCGGCCTCGGCGATGTGGACCTGCGCGTTGCTGCGCTCGCCCAGGCCCTGCACCGCGATGCGGTCCAGCCAGTCGCCCTCGGAGGTGGTGGACACGTAGACCGCCTCGAAGCCGCCCTCGCCGGAGAAGACCCCTTCGGGGATCTCGTTCAGCGGCAGCAGATCGGACTGCCGGGCCTGGCGCTTCTTCCAGCCCCGCCACATCAGCAGGTAGATGCCGCCCATGGCGGCCAGCGTGACGATCGTCCAGAGGATCCGCTGGCCGATGTGCGTGACCGGCGCGGAGTGCTCGCCGGAGGCCAGGACGGGGTGGATCAGGAACCGGTTGTTCATGCGAGCTTCCCATCGAGCACGGTGGCGGTCCCCCGCAGGAACGTCGCGACGACCGCCCCGGGCAGCTCCATCCCCTGATACGGGGTGTTCTGCGACAGCGAGGCCAGCGCGGTGCGGTCCACGGTGCGCTTGGCCTTCGGGTCCACCAGGACCAGGTTCGCCGGCTCGCCGATCGCGATCGGGCGGCCGTGCCGGTCGTCGACCTGGCCGATGGCCGCCGGCCGCACCGACATCCGGTCGGCGACCTCCGCCCAGCTCATCAGGCCGCTGTCGACCATGGTCTGCTGCACGACGGACAGCGCGGTCTCCAGGCCCAGCATGCCCATGGCAGCCGCGGCCCACTCGCAGTCCTTGTCCTCGTGCGGGTGCGGGGCGTGGTCGGTGGCCACGGCGTCGATGGTGCCGTCGGCCAGGCCGGCCCGCAGCGCCTCGACGTCCGCGGCGGTGCGCAGCGGCGGGTTGACCTTGTAGATCGGGTCGTAGCTCTTGACCAGGTCCTCGGTCAGGATCAGGTGGTGCGGGGTGACCTCGGCGGTCACCGGCCAGCCCTTGGACTTGGCCCAGCGGATCAGCTCCACCGAGCCGGCCGTGGAGACGTGGCAGACGTGCAGCCGGGACTTGGTGTGCGCGGCCAGCAGGATGTCGCGGGCGATGATCGCCTCCTCGGCCACCGCCGGCCAGCCGGTCAGGCCCAGGACCCCGGACAGCTCGCCCTCGTTCATCTGCGCGCCCTGCGTCAGCTGCGGCTCCTGCGCGTGCTGCGCGATCACGCCGTCGAAGGCCTTCACGTACTCCAGCGCGCGCCGCATCAGGTTGGCGTCGGAGACGCACTTGCCGTCGTCGGAGAAGACCCGGACCCGGGCCGCGGAGTCGGCCATCGCGCCGAGCTCGGCCAGCCGCTCGCCGGCCAGGCCCACGGTGACCGCGCCGACCGGGAACACGTCGCAGTGCCCGGCCTCGCGGCCCAGGCGCCAGACCTGCTCGACCACGCCGGCGGTGTCGGCGACCGGGTCGGTGTTGGCCATGGCGTGCACCGCGGTGAAGCCGCCGAGCGCGGCGGCCCGGGTCCCGGTGTCGACGGTCTCGGCGTCCTCGCGGCCCGGCTCGCGCAGGTGGGTGTGCAGATCCACCAGGCCCGGCAGCACGATCAGGCCGCCGGCGTCGATCACGACGGTGCCGGCGACCGGGCCCAGGGCTCCGGCCTCGGCGATGATGCCGTCGCGCAGGAGCAGGTCCTGCGGGTCGCCGCCCAGGACGCTCGCGTTCTTGATCAGGTAGGTGGTGCTCACGCGGCGGCGCCCTTCGGTTCGGTGTGCGGGTTCTGCTGCTGGCTCTGGTTCTGGCTCTGGCCCTCGTCGCTGCCGATCGCCGACTCGCTCCCGCTCAGCAGCAGGTACAGCACGGCCATCCGGACGCTGACCCCGTTGGCGACCTGCTCGACGATCACCGAGCGGTCGGAGTCGGCGACCTCGGCGGAGATCTCCATGCCGCGGACCATCGGCCCGGGGTGCATGACGATCGCCTTGTCCGGCAGCTTGGCCATGCGCTGCGCGTCCAGGCCGTAGCGGCGGCTGTACTCGCGCTGCGTGGGGAAGAAGCCGCCGTTCATCCGCTCGCGCTGGACCCGCAGCATCATGATCGCGTCGCTGCCCGGGACGGCCGCGTCCAGGTCGTAGGAGACCTCGCAGGGCCAGCTCTCCACGCCCATCGGGAGCAGCGTCGGCGGGGCGACCAGCGTCACGCGCGCGCCGAGGGTGGCCAGCAGGTGCACGTTGGAGCGCGCGACCCGGGAGTGCAGGACGTCGCCGACCACGGTGACCCGGCGGCCCTCGAAGCCGCCGAGGTGGCGGCGCATGGTGAAGGCGTCCAGCAGGGCCTGCGTGGGGTGCTCGTGGGTGCCGTCGCCGGCGTTGACCACGTGGCTGGAGCTCCAGCCGGCGTTGGCCAGCCGGTAGGCGGCGCCGGAGGCGCTGTGCCGCACCACGACCGCGTCGGCGCCCATGGCCTCCAGGGTGAGCGCGGTGTCCTTCAGCGACTCGCCCTTGGAGACGCTGGAGCCCTTGGCCGAGAAGTTGATCACATCGGCGCTCAGCCGCTTGGCGGCGACCTCGAAGGAGGTGCGGGTGCGGGTGGAGTCCTCGAAGAAGAGGTTCACCACGGTGCGGCCGCGCAGCGTCGGCAGCTTCTTGATCGGGCGGGCCGCCAGCCGGGCGATCTCCTCGGCGGTGTCCAGGATCAGCACCGCGTCGTCGCGGGAGAGGTCGGCGGTGGACAACAGGTGGCGCTTCATATAGCCGTCTCGCTCTCAATCCCCAGGTAGACGGCATCATGCTGCACACCGTCGTGCTCGCGCAGCCGGACCTTCACGCTCTCGCGCTGGGAGGTCGGCAGGTTCTTGCCGACGTAGTCGGCGCGGATCGGCAGCTCGCGGTGGCCGCGGTCGACCAGGACCGCCAGCTGCACGGCGCGCGGGCGGCCGATGTCGTTCAGGGCGTCCAGCGCGGCGCGGATGGTCCGGCCGGAGTACAGGACGTCGTCCACCAGGACGATCAGGCGGCCGTCGACCCCCTCGTCGGGGATCTCGGTGCGCTCCAGCGCGCGGGCCGGCTTCATCCGCAGGTCGTCGCGGTACATGGTGACGTCCAGGAAGCCGACCGGGACGGTGGTGCCCTCGACGTCGGCGATGCGGGCGGCCAGGCGCTTGGCGAGCGTGGCGCCGCGGGTGGGGATCCCCAGCAGCATGACGTCCTCGGCGCCCTTGGCGCGTTCGAGGATCTCATGCGCTATCCGGGTCAACGCCCGGGAGATGTCGGCCTCGTCAAGAACCGACCGCGCACCCTGCGGTATCGCGGGCGCAGGGCTGTGCTTTTCGGGCATGAAAATGCGGACCCCCTTCTCTGCCTCACGGGACAGATCGTTAAAGGACTCGGTCGGCGACGACTCTACCAGGACGATCACGCATGATCGTCAAGAGCGCTCCGCCATCCGAGTGCGGAGCACTGCTCTGAGTGACATAAGCTGATTGGACCAGACCACCCGGCAGTCACCGGTGTTCTTGACAACGACGGGACTTGCGCAGAATGACAGCTGCGCGTACCGTCACGCTAAGTCACCAACGGGTCATTCGAGAAAACTGCCGATCCGCTGAACTGGGCCAAGCCGTGTGGCGAGGGGAACGCGTGAGGCCGCAGTTGTGTCTATGGGGAGCTACATGTCCACCGAGTACGCGAAAGCGCTGGGCGTCCGACTGCGCGCCATCCGATCCCAGCAGGGCCTGTCCCTGCACGGCGTGGAGCAGAAGTCGCAAGGACGCTGGAAGGCCGTCGTCGTCGGCTCTTACGAGCGCGGCGACCGCGCTGTCACCGTGCAGCGCCTGTCCGAGCTCGCCGAGTTCTACGGCGTGCCGGTCCACGAACTGCTGCCCGGCACCGGTGCGCCGGCGTCGGCGCACGAGCAGGGCGGCAAGCTGGTGCTCGACCTGGAGCGCCTGAAGAGCCTCCCGGTCGACCAGGCCGGCCCGCTGCTGCGCTATGTCGGCAGCATCCAGAGCCAGCGCGGCGACTGGAACGGCCGCGTCATGACGATCCGCGGCGAGGACCTGCGCACGCTCGGCGTCATCTACGAGATGGCCCCGTCCGAGCTGATCAAGATGCTCACCGAGTGGGACGTCCTGAACCCGGCCGCGGCGCGTCCGTACAACGACGAGGACGGCGACGGCGAGGGCGGCGCGTTCCCCGGCGGCTTCGCCGAGGACGACGAGGCGTAAGCACGCCGCACGGCTTCGCACAGCTCAAAGCCCGCCCCGCAGTGATGCGCGGCGGGCTTTAGGCTGTTCAGACGAAGGCGGAAACTAAAGAGAAGCCAAGCAAGAAGCAAGCAGGAAGCAGGAAGCAGGAAGCACGCAATCAGGCGGCTCGCGCGATGGTGCACGCCGCCTCGGCCGCCGAGCGCAGCGAACCCAGCGGGAAGTACCGCGTCGGCGGCTTCTCCTCGAAGAAGTCCAGCAGGAGCAGGCTCACCAGCTCCGGCTTCTCCATCGGCGAGACGTGCGAGGTCCCCGGCACCACCGCCAGGCGGCCGTCCGGCGCCGTCCCGGCCATGGCCGCGGCGTGCGCGATCTCCACGCAGTCGTCGTCGCCCTGCATGACCAGCAGCGGCATCGGCAGCGCCGCGATCTGCTCCATCGCCACCGGGGCCGCCTCGCGCCACATGCGGTTCAGCTTCTCCTCGACCACCGGGAAGTGCTCGGGGCCGTCCGGGGACAGCGCCTCGTAGAGCGGCCGCCAGGTCTCGGCCAGCCAGGACCGGCCGGGCTCCACCGACAGCGCCGTGGCGGCGGCGGTCTCCCCTTCGCGGCTCGTGGTCGCGCCGCTGAGCAGGACCAGCCGGCTCACCAGGTCCGGCCGCCGCAGGGCCAGGCGCAGGGCCACGCTCGCGCCGTTGCTCCAGCCGGCCAGCCGGACCGGCCCGAGATCGAGCGCCTCGATGAAGCCGGCGAGGTCGTCGGCGAAGACCTCGTAGGAGTACGGGCCCTCGACGTCGGCGGTCCGGCCGTGGCCCCGGCACTCCGGGGTGTAGACCCGGTACCAGTCGGCGAGCAGGTCCAGCTGCGCGGCCCAGCTGCCGGCGTACCCGCCGGTGCCGTGGACCAGCACCACCGGCTCGCCCTCGCCGACGACCTCGTAGTACATGCTCAGACCGTCGCCGTTTATAGCGGCATAGGCGCCCATCGCAGCTCCCCTCGCTTGCCTCGCCGGACGGATCCCCGTCCGGGAACAGAGTCGCGCCGGCGGCTGGCAGACCGCTGACGGACCGCTGACAGCGGCCGGTCAGCCCGTCTCAGCGGCTGTCGCCTTGCGGGCCCGGTGTGCCCGGACCCTCCCGCGGCTGGCGCACGCCGGGGACGGACACCAGCGGCGCCGGCCGTCCGGATCCGCGAAGACACCCCGGCAGTCGGACTCCGGACAGGACTTCAGCGCGTGGCGCTCCGGGCCGGTGAGCTGTTCGGCGGCCTGGCGGGCAAGCCGGCCGAGCGCGGCCGCGGCGTCCTTCGGGGCCGACCGCTCCAGTCCCGGAGGGCCGGCGGCGGCCACGAGGCTCAGCGGCTCGTCGTGGGCCTGCAGGAAGGCCATCAGAGCCGGCGCGGCCTGCGGAGACGGCTCCTCGCCGGTGGCGGCGGACAGGGCCAGCGGACGCAGGGTTTCGCGCAGCTCGCGGGCCAACTCCAGGTCCGCGTCCGTGACCGTGGCCTGCGGTGCCAGCTCCACGGCTGCCAGCCAGTCCGCGAGACGCTCCGAGGTGGGGATGCGTTCCTCCGGATGGCGGCCGAACGCGCTGCCCCGCGTGGCGAGGAGGTTCAGCCACGTCGCGCCGGTGTCGAGGCGGAAGGGGATGGATTCCATGGCAGCAAGTGTAACGGTATCACCGTTACATCTGCTACGGTTCTCAAGTAACGCTTGAGGCGTTACATCAACCGGGGAGGACTTTCCATGGACTTCGAAGCCGCCATCCTCGACCGCGAGGCCGGCTACGCGATGTTGGACGTACTGCAGGACCAGGCCACGCAGAACGCCGCCCTCCCGGCCGTGGAGAAGCTGGCGCCGGGCTTCACCGACTGGATCGTGACCGCGCTGTTCGGCGGGACGTACCAGCGGCCCGACCTGACGCTGCGGGAGCGGCAGATCGCGAACCTGGCCGCGCTGACCGCCCTGGGCGGCGTGGAGCCGCAGCTGGTCGGGCACGTGAAGACCAGCGAGCGGGTCGGGATGAGCCGCGAGGAGATCGTGGAGGTGTTCGTGCACCTGGCGCCGTACGTGGGAGTGCCGAAGGCGCTGGCCGGACTGCGGGCCGCCGCGACGGCGTTCGAGGCAGCGTTCGAGGCAGCGTTCGAGGCAGCGGTCGAGGCGGCGAAGTGATCCGCACGGTCCTGGGCGACATCGCCCCCGGGGAGCTGGGCGTCACCGACTCCCACGACCACCTGTTCTTCGCCTCGGCGAAGCTGCCCAGCCAGGAACTCGACGACGCCGCGGCGGCCGGGGCCGAGCTGCGCGCGTTCGCCGCGGCCGGCGGGCAGGCGCTGGCCCAGTGGACGCCGATGGGGCTCGGGCGGCACGCGGAGGAGCTGCCGGCGCTGTCGGAGGCCGCCGGGGTGCACATCATCGCGGCGACCGGACTGCACCAGGCCGGGCACTACGAGCCGGAGCGGCTTGCCGTGCTGCTCGACAACCTGGCCGAGCGCTTCATCGCAGAGATCAGCGAAGGCCTGCGGCGCGATGACGAGCCGGACGGGCCGCCGATCGCGCTCTCCGCAGCGGCCGGCGGTGGCGGTGGCCATGGCGATGGCGATGGCGATGGCGCCGGAATCCGATCACCGCGCGCCGGATTGATCAAGATAGCGGGTGATTTCCACCACCTGGACCGGCACGCCTCGCTGGTCTTCGAGGCGGCGGCCGCCGCGCACCACGCCACCGGGTCCACGATCGCCGTCCACCTGGAAGGCGGCACCCTTCCGCTCGGCGTGCTGGCCACCCTGCACGACCGGCTCGGCGTCCCCGCCGGCTCGGTCATCCTCGGCCACCTGAACCGCTTCCCCGACCCCGGACCGCACCGCGAGGCCGCCGAGGCGGGCGCCTTCCTCGGCTTCGACGGCCCCTCGCGCGCCAACCACGCCACCGACTGGCGTCTGTTCGACCTGCTGGACTCGCTCGTCGAGACCGGCCACGCCGGCCAGGTGCTGCTCGGCGGCGACACCACGAGCGCCGCGGCCCGCGCCTCCAGCGGCGGCGGACCGGGGATCCCGTTCCTGCTCACCGATATCAGGGCCCGCGTGCTGCGCGACTTCGGCCCCGACGTCGCCGACGCGGTGTTCCGCCGCAATCCGGCGCGCGCCTTCGACGCCGACTGGCGCCTTTGAGAACACGAAAGGGCCCGCTCCGCGCATTCCGCGGGCGGGCCCTTTCCTGTGACTTCTTGTCCTGCCTACCGTCTCAAGGTGTCCTTGACCTCGGCTATCCGCGCCAGCAGCCCGTTGACGAACTGCGGCGACTCGTCGGTCGACATCAGCCGGGCCAGCGAGACCGCCTCGTCCAGGACCACCGCGTCGGGCACATCGGACTGCCACAGCAACTCGTACACGCCGATCCGCAGGACGTTGCGGTCCACGGTCGGCATGCGGTCCAGGGCCCAGCCCTGGCTGTGCTCGTCGAGCAGGTCGTCGATCTTGTCCACGTGCTCCAGCACGCCCTCGACCAGCGTCGCCGCGTACGGCTGCACGGCCGGGATCGTGCCCTCGGGCCCCTGGGCCCGGATCCGGGCCTGGGTGTCGGCCAGGACCGTGCGCGGGTCGACGCCCCGCAGATCCGCCTCGAAGAGGATCTCCAGGGCCCGCTGCCGGGCCTTGCTGCGCGGTGAGGCCATCAGCTGCTGACGCGGCCGAGGTAGGAGCCGTCGCGGGTGTCGACCTTGACCTTCTCGCCCTGGGTCAGGAACAGCGGGACCTGGATCTCGTGGCCGGTCTCCAGGGTGGCCGGCTTGGTGCCGCCGGTGGAGCGGTCGCCCTGCAGGCCCGGCTCGGTGTACTGGATCACCAGCTCGACGGCCGCCGGGAGCTCCACGTACAGCGGGGTGCCCTCGTTCGTGGCGACCAGGGCCATGGTGCCCTCGAGCATGTAGTTGGCCGCGTCGCCGACGGTGTCGCCGGAGACGTGCATCTGGTCGTACGTGTCCGTGTCCATGAACACGAAGTCGTTGCCCTCTTTGTAGAGGTACTGCATGTCACGGCGGTCGACGTTGGCCGTCTCGACCTTGATGCCGGCGTTGAAGGTCCGGTCGACCACCTTGCCCGAGAGCACGGCCTTGAGCTTCGTGCGGACGAACGCGGGGCCCTTGCCGGGCTTGACATGCTGGAACTCCACGACAGACCAGAGCTGGTTGTCGATCTTGAGGACCATGCCGTTCTTCAGTTCGTTTGTGGACGCCACGTCGGTGTGTACTCCTGCTTCCCGACTGCCGGCCCCGGCGAGTCAGACCGCATCGGAGCGGTCTACAGCACCAGCAGTTCCTTGGTGGTAATGGTGAGCAGCTCCGGACCGCCCTCGGCCTTCGGCCGGACCACCAGGGTGTCCTCGATGCGGACACCGCCGCGGCCCGGCAGATAGACCCCGGGTTCGACGGTCACCGGAGTGCGATCATCCAGTGTACCCGGCAGCCCGGCACCGAGCCTCGGGTCCTCATGGATCTCCAGGCCCACGCCGTGTCCCAGACCGTGCCCGAAGTGCTCGCCGTAGCCGGCGGCCTCGATGACCTGCCGCGCGGCGGCGTCCACGTCGGCGCAGCGCGCGCCGGGCTCCAGCGCCTGCCGCCCGGCCTTCTGCGCGGCGAACACCAGGTCGTAGACCTCGACCTGCCAGTCGGCCGGGGCCCGGCCGACCACGAAGGTCCGGGTCATGTCGGCGTGGTAGCCCTGGTAGAGCGCGCCGAAGTCGATCTTGAGGAACTCCCCCTCGCCGACCCGCCGCTCCCCGGGCCGGTGGTGCGGCACCGCGGAGTTCGGCCCGCAGGCCACGATGGTGTCGAAGGCCCGGCCGTCGGCGCCGTGGTCGGTCATCCGGCGCTCGAGCTCCTGCGCGATGTGCCGCTCGGTGCGCCCGATGAGGATGGACTCGGTGAGCTCGGCCAGCGCCCGGTCGGAGATGGCGCAGGCCTCGCGGATGAGCGCGATCTCACTCTCGTCCTTGACCCGGCGCAGCTCCTCCACCGCGTGCCCGAGCCCGACCAGGCTCGCGGCCGGCGCCGCCGCCGTCAGCTCGGACGAGAGCTGCCGGTGCTCCTCGACGGTGATCTCGTGCTCCTCCACCGCGATCCGCCGCAGCCCGTCCTTGGCGGCGCGCTCGACCAGCGCCGGCGCGCAGTGCCGGACGATGATGCGCTCCACGTCCGGCACCTCGGAGGCGGCCTGGGTGTCGTAGCGGAAGTCGGTGCAGAACACGGCACCGCCCCGGGTGACCAGCACCGCCCCGTTGGAGCCGGTGAAGCCGGTCAGATAGCGCACGTTCACCAGTTTGGTGACCAGCGCGGCGTCCGCGTCCACCGCCTCCAGCCGGGCCCGCAGCCGTTCGCGGCGGGCGGCGTACGCCGAGGGGTCGATGGCGGCGGGTCCGGTTGCGCTGCGGTCTGCGGTCATGCCCCCCAGACTACGAAGCTCCGTTCACTCCGGCAGCTCAGACAGGGCCCTTAGCGCAAGAAGATAGGAGCCGATCCCGAACCCGGCGATGGTCCCGCTGGCCACCGGGGCGATGACGCTCTTGTGGCGGAACTCCTCCCGCGCGTGCGGGTTCGAGATGTGGACCTCGATCAGCGGCGCGGTGCGCTGCGCGGCGGCGTCGCGCATGGCGTAGGAGTAGTGCGTGAAGGCGCCGGGATTGATGACCACCGGCACCCGTCCGTCGGCGGCCTCGTGCAGCCAGCGCACGATGTCGCCCTCGTCGTTGGTCTCGCGCACCTCGACGTCGAAGCCGAGCTCGCCGCCGAGCGCCTCGCAGGCCTTGACCAGGCCGGCGTAGGAGACCGAGCCGTAGACATCGGGCTCGCGGCTGCCCAGACGGCCCAGGTTGGGGCCGTTCAGGACCAGGACTTTGCGCGGCCCGCTCACAGGTCGACCACTCCCCCGGCGCTCTGCTCCTCGGCCACCTCGCTGTACGCCGCGACCAGCAACGCCGGGTCCGGCCCCTCCAGCACGGCCGGCTTGGCCAGACCGTCCAGCACGATGAATCGCAGCATGTCCGCCCGCGACTTCTTGTCCACGCGCATGGTCTCCAGCAGCTTCGGCCAGGCGTGCCCGTCGTACCCGGTCGGCAGGCCGAGCGCGGTCAGGATCTCGCGGTGCCGGTCGGCGGTGGCGTCGTCCAGCCGCCCGGCCACCCGGCCGAGTTCGGCGGCGAAGATCATGCCGACGCTGATCGCCGCCCCGTGCCGCCAGCGGTAGCGCTCGTTGCGCTCGATGGCGTGGCCCAGGGTGTGGCCGTAGTTCAGGATCTCGCGCCGCCCGGCCTCCTTCAGGTCCGAGGAGACCACGTCGGCCTTGACCGCGATCGCGCGCTCGATGAGCTCGCGGGTGTGCGGGCCGTCGAAGCGCTTGGCGCCCTCGATGTCCGCCTCGACCAGCCGCAGGATCTCCGGGTCGGCGATGAACCCGCACTTGACGACCTCGGCCATGCCGGCCACGAAGTCGTTGGCGGGCAGCGTCTGGAGCGTGTCCAGGTCGCACAGCACCCCGGCCGGCGGGTGGAAGGCCCCGACCAGGTTCTTGCCCTCGGCGGTGTTGATGCCGGTCTTGCCCCCGACGGCGGCGTCGACCATGCCCAGCAGCGTGGTCGGGATCTGCACCACGCGCACCCCGCGCAGCCAGGTCGCCGCGGCGAAGCCGGCCAGGTCGGTGGTGGCGCCGCCGCCCAGGCCCACGACCGCGTCGGTCCGGGTGAAGTTGGACTTGCCGAGCACTTCCCAGATGTAGGCCAGGACCTCGACCGACTTGGCCTCCTCGGCGTCCGGGACCTCGATGGTCAGCGCCTGGTAGCCGGCGTGCTCGATGAGGTCGTCGCGGATCGCCTCGGCGGTGGCCGCCAGCGCGCGCGGGTGCACGATCGCCACCCGCGCGGCCTTGGTGCCGATCATTCCGGGCAGCTCGCCGAGCAGCCCATTGCCGATAACGACCTCGTAGGGCGCGTCGCCGCCGACCTTGATGCGGGTCTCCGTCGTCACTGCTGCTTCCCCAGGCTTTCGACGATCTCTGCCGCGACCTCTTCGGGCTCGCGGTCGGTACGGACAGTCAGGACCGCGACCTCTTCATAGAGCGGACGCCGCTCGTCCATGAGCTTGAGCAGGGTGCCGCGCACGTTGCCCAGCAGCAGCGGCCGGTCGCGGTTGAGGCCGACGCGGGAGGCGGCATCGCTGAGCGTCACCTCCAGGAAGGCCACCCGGTGCTCCTTGAGCAGGATCCGGGTGTCGGCGTCGAGGATGGCACCGCCGCCGAGCGCGAGGACGCCGTCGTGAGCTGCCAGCGCATCCTTGACCGCGGTCTTCTCCAACGCGCGGAAGTGCGCCTCGCCGTGCTCGACGAAGATCTCGGAGATCTGCTGCCCGGCAACAGTCTCGATGTCCTCGTCGGAATCCCGGAAGGCGACGCCGAGCTGCTCGGCCACCAGCCGGCCGACGGTGGACTTGCCGGAGCCGGGGGCTCCGACCAGGACGACAACCGGGCTCACGCCTGCGCCCCTACGGTGTGCTCGGGCCCTGCGATCTGCACAGGCATGCTCGCGAGGTAGGACTCGTAGTTGCGCCGGGTCTCCTTGACCGAGTCCCCGCCGAACTTCTCCAGCACCGCATCGGCGATCACCAGCGCGACCATCGCCTCCGCAACAACGCCAGCCGCCGGAACCGCGCAGACGTCCGACCGCTGGTGATGCGCCACGGCCGACTCACCGGTGGCGGTGTCGATGGTGCCCAGAGCACGCGGAACGGTCGCGATCGGCTTCATCGCAGCCCGCACCCGCAGCACCTCGCCGGTGGACATGCCGCCCTCGGTGCCGCCGCTGTGGCCGGTACGGCGCCGGACGGACAGCCTTGACTTCGAATCGGGCCCAGTGTTCGCGGCGACTTCCATCTCGTCATGCGCCTGCGAACCGGGAATGCGCGCCAGCAGGAAGCCGTCGCCGATCTCCACACCCTTGATGGCCTGAATACCCATGATCGCGCCGGCCAGCCGGGCGTCCAGGCGGCGGTCGGACTGCACGTGCGAGCCCAGGCCCGGCGGCAGCCCGTAGACGACCACCTCGACGACGCCGCCGAGGGTGTCGCCGTCCTTGTGCGCCTGGTCGATCTCGGCGATCATCGCCGCCTCGGCCTGCGGGTCCAGGCAGCGCACCGGCGAGGCGTCGAGCTTCTCGACGTCCCCGGGCAGCGGCAGGACTGCCTCGCGCGGCGACTCGGCAGCCCCGATACCGACCACATGCGAGACGATCTCGGCTCCGATGGCCTGCCGCAAGAAGTCCCGCGCCACCTCGCCGAGCGCCACCCGCGCCGCGGTCTCCCGGGCGGAGGCACGCTCCAGCACCGGACGGGCGTCGTCGAAACCGTACTTCTGCATGCCGGCCAGGTCCGCATGACCAGGACGCGGCCGGGTCAACGGCGCGTTGCGCGCCTGCGCGTCCAGCACCTCGGGATCGACCGCGTCGGCGGCCATGACCGTCTCCCACTTGGGCCACTCGGTGTTGCCCACCTGGATCGCGATGGGGCCGCCCTGCGTGAGCCCGTGCCGCACGCCGCCGAGGATGGTCACCTGGTCCTGCTCGAACTTCATGCGCGCGCCGCGCCCATAACCGAGGCGACGCCGAGCCAGGGCGTCGGTGATGGCCTTGGTGGACGTCTCGACCCCGGCCGGCAGCCCTTCGAGGACCGCGGTGAGGGCCGGACCGTGGGATTCCCCTGCGGTGAGCCAGCGTAGCGACATGGTGCGATTCTTCCACGTCTTGACAGGCGAGCCGGACGGCGTTCGGGGAGTGGACGTCAAATCCCGTTGCACACCGAACCCGCCCGCTGGCACAGTGCCAAGTTCGCCCTCGGAAGGACAAGACCCTTGGTCGTCTATGCCCTCATCTCCCGCCAAGCCTTCCGCCGCTACCTCACCTACCGCGGCGCCCTGTTCGGCGGCGTACTGGCCAACACCGTCTTCGGCGTGATCAAGGCCTTCATCATGACCGCCGTGTGGACCCAGCGGCCGAGCATCGGCGGCTACGGGCTGGCCGACGCCCTCACCTATGTCTTCCTCGCACAGGCGATGATCGGGCCGATGTCGCTGCTGACCAACGGCCTGGACATCCCGGCCCGCATCCGGTCCGGGGACATCGGAACCGACCTGTTCCGGCCGGTCGACTTCCAGACCTACTGGCTGGCCACCGATCTGGGCCGGGCCGCGTTCGCGATCCTGGGCCGCAGCGTCGTGCCCTTCGTGATCGGCGCGCTGCTGTTCCATCTGAACGTCCCGAAGGATCCGCGCGTCTGGGCCGCGTTCCTGGTGGCGGTGTTCCTCGGCACCGTGGTCAGCTTCGCACTGCGCTACCTGGCGGCGATGTCCGCCTTCTGGCTGCTGGACGAGAAGGGCGTGACCAGCATGGCGAACATCCTGACCTCCTTCCTCGGCGGCATGATCGTGCCGCTGGTGCTGTTCCCCGGCTGGCTGGGGCACCTGGCGCGCGCCCTGCCGTGGGCCTCGCTCGTGCAGCTGCCGGCGGACGTGTTCCTCGGGAAGCGCACCGGCGCCGCGATCGGCGGGGCGTACCTGTTCGAGATCGGCTGGGCCGCGGCGCTGCTGCTGGCCGGGCGCCTGGTCACACGCCGGGCCCGGCACCGGGTGGTGGTCCAGGGTGGCTGAGGCACCCGCGGCGGCCGAAGTGGCCGCACCGACCGCGCCAGAAACCGACCGCAGACCGCCGGGCCCCGTAGCCACCTACATGTGGACCGCGCGAATGTGGGGCCGCTCCGCCCTCCAATACCGCGCCTCGATGATCCTCACCATGGTGAACTCCGGCTTCACCGCCAGCCTGGAGCTGCTCGGGATCCTGGTCGTCTTCGGCAACGTCGACTCGATCGGCGGCTTCTCACTCCCGGAAGCGCTCTACCTCTACGGCACCGCGCAAGCCGCCTTCTTCACCAGCGACCTCCTCTTCACCGGCACCGAGAACCTGGCCGACCGCATCCGCCTCGGAACATTCGACGGCCTGCTGATCCGCCCGGTCGGCGTCCTCCCGCAGGTGTTCGCCGACCAGTTCACCCCACGCCGCGTGGCTCCCCTGGTCCCCGCCTACGCTGCCCTCGCGATCGGCGTGGCCAGGGCCCCAGTGCACTGGACGCTCCTGCGCGCCGCGATGGTGCCCTACACGCTGCTCATCGGCATCGCGGTCTTCGGCGCGATCTGGATCCTGGTCGGCGCCTTCCAGATCGTCGCCGCCGACGCCTCGGAGGTGATGAACAGCGTCACCTACGGCGGCCAGTTCATGACCTCCTATCCCTTGTCCCTGTACGGCCGCAAACTGATGCTGTTCCTGACCTTCGGCCTGCCGCTGGCCTACGTGAACTGGCAGCCCACGCTCTACGTCCTGGGCCACCCCGACCCGCTCGGGACCCCAGCCTTCCTCCGCTTCGCCGGGCCGCTGTTCGCCGCGGCCCTGTGGGCCCTGGCGCTCCTCGCCTGGCGCCAGGCCCTGCGCCACCACCGATCCACCGGGAGCTGACCGCCGTGACCTCTGTGATCATCGAGGCCGAGAACCTGTCGAAGACCTACACCCTGCGCAGGAAGGCCGGACGCCTGAAACGCGAACGGACCACCGTCGAGGCGGTCCGCGACCTGAACCTCTCCGTCGCCGAGGGAGAGCTGCTGGGCTACATCGGGCCGAACGGCGCGGGGAAGTCCACCTCCATCAAGATGTTCACCGGCATCCTGTCCCCCTCCGCCGGCACACTCCGGGTCGCCGGGCTGGAGCCGATCCGCGACCGCAAGCAACTGGCCCGGCGCATCGGCGTGGTGTTCGGGCAGCGCACCACACTGTGGTGGGACCTGCCCCTGCGCGACTCCTTCGCCCTGCTGCACCGGATGTACGCGGTCCCGGACGCCCGCTTCGCCGCGAACCTCGAACGCTACGTCGCCCTGCTCGAGCTGGAACCCCTCCTCGACACGCCGGTGCGCCAGCTCAGCCTCGGCCAGCGCATGCGCGGCGACCTGACCGCGGCGCTGCTGCACGACCCGGCCGTGCTCTACCTGGACGAGCCGACGATCGGCCTGGACGTCACCAGCAAGGCCGTGGTCCGCGAGTTCCTGTCCGAGCTGAACCGCGAGCAGGGCACGACGATCGTGCTGACCACCCACGACCTGGACGACATCGAGCGCCTGTGCCGCCGGGTGGTGGTCATCGACCACGGGACCGTCGCCTACGACGGCCAGCTGACCGCGCTGCGGGCCCGGGTCGCCGCGGACCGGACGCTGGTCGTCGACCTGGCCGAGCCGGGTCCGGCGATCACCGTGCCGGGCGCGACGGTGACCCGGGTCGACGGCCCGCGGCAGTGGCTGGCGTTCCCGGCGGAGGCGAACGCGGCGGCTCTGGTGGCCGCGATCGCGGCGCGCTACGAGTTGCTGGACGTGTCGATCCGCGACGCAGACATCGAAGAGGTTATTCGCAACCTGTACACAGGCTGATATGGTGACGCGGCAATCTCGGGCATTGATGCTGGTCAGTATCGAACAAAAGATCTGCGACACCACATCGGGAGGGCGCCATGGCCGGATGGACCGTCCCCGGGTACAGCGGGACCCGGGTACTGGGCGTCGGGGAGGCCGGCCGGATCGACGAGGCCGTGCACGACGCGAGCGGCGACCGGGTCACGATCACGTACCTGAGCGAGAAGCTGTGCTCGGACGAGGTGTTCCGCGAACGCTTCCGCCGCGAGGCGGAGCTCCTGGCGGGCCTGGACCACCCGAACGTGGTGCGGGTCCGCGGCCTGGCGGCGGACGGGTCCGCGTTGGCGCTGGTCACGGACGCGGTCGAGGGCGCAGCACTGCGGAGGGTGCTCGCGATCTCCGGCCCGCTGTCCCCGGAGGCGGCGCTCACGGTGCTGCGCGCGTCGCTGCTCGGCCTCGGCGCCGCCGGCGACATCGGGGTCGTGCACCGGGACTACCAGCCCTCGGACGTGGTGGTCGCGCCCGACGGGGCGGTGAAGGTGGGCGGCTTCGGGCTCGCCGTGCGGACCGGGGCGATGATGCCCGCAGCCGGTCCGCCTTCTTATATGGCGCCCGAGCTGTGGGAAGGTGCGGCGCCGGGGCCCGTGAGCGACATCTACGCGGCGACGGCCACCTTCTACGAGTGCCTGACGGGGCGCGTGCCGTACACGGCGGACTCCGTGTTCGAGCTGCAGACGATGCACCGGGCGGCTCCGATACCCGTGGCCGGCATACCCGCGGCGCTGGCGCCTTTGCTGGCGCTGGGGTTGGCCAAGACCCCGGCGGAGCGGCCGGCGACGGCGACGGCGTTCCTCGCCGAGCTGGAAGCGGCCGCGGTCGTGGAGTTCGGGCTGGAGTGGGAGGAGCGCGGGCGGCGGGAGCTCGGCGCTTTGGTGGCGGCGCTTCCCGAGGAAGACCCGACAGCCGTGGCACCGACGGACGCGTCACGTTCGGCCATCGCCGCCGGTGACGACGGCGCGGGCATGAACCGCGGGACCAAGATCGGGATCGGCGCCGCGGTGATCGCGGTGATCGGAGCCGTGGTGGCGGCGATGACCCTGTCCCCGGGCAAGCACAGTGCGGCGGCGGCAGCGCCGTCCGGCGAGATCGTGTCGAGCGGTTCGGACCAGGCCGCGCCGACCGACGGCGGAGATTCGCCGGGGGTGGCGGGGGCGGCCCCGAAGCCGGGTTCGAGCAGCGCCGGCAGCAGCTCCCCGACCTCGGCGAAGGCGACGAGCGACGCCTCGAGCACCTCGGCGACCACGGCCACCGGCCCGGGCTCGGGATCGGCACCGACCAGCACGGCGACGCTCGTCGGCCTGCCGATACCGACGCTGCACTCCTGGGACCCGCCGCCGACCTCCGCGCCGGCCGGCCCGCCGCCGACCTCCGGCCCGGGCAGCCCGACCGGCAGCAGCGCGCCGCCGACGTCGCCGAGCGCCACGGTGACGGTCTCGGCCAGCGCGAGCATGACGAAGAGCACGTACAGCGGCCCCTGTCCGCCGACCGATCCGCCGACCGGAGCGGTGACGTTCACCGTGGGCGGGCTGCCGGCCGGGAATTCGGTGCCGATCACGTTCCACTGGCACGTGCCCGGCACCGGGACCGGCGGCAGCGGCGGCGCGAGCGGCTCGGGCGAGGTCGACGCCCGCGACGGCACGACCACCACGGGGTTCACGGTCGTGGACGATCAGCATTCGCAGAAGGGGCTGTCCGGCACGGTCCAGGTCACGTGGAGCGCGCCGGGCACGTCCGGGGGCTCGACGACTGCCGGGTCCGTGGACATCACCTGCACTCCTTCCGGCGGGGCCAGCAGCGGCGGCGGCGCGAGCGGCGGCTAGCCCGAACCCGGCGGCCTGCCCAAACCCAACGCCTCCACGACGAACCGCCGGACCTCGCCGAAGGCCGGCGGCTCGTCGCCGTGCTCGGCGAAGGCCAGCTGCGCCGAACCCACCAGCATCAGGGTCTTGAGGTCGGGGTCGAGCGTGGCGGGAAGCCGGCCGAGCGCGCGCTCGGCGTCGAGGTAGCCGGCCACCATGCGCGTGCCCTCGGTCAGCACCGGCAGCCCGGGGACGCCCGCCGCTCGCAGGCGGGCGCGCAGGCCGTCGCGGAAGGTCACGAGGGCGAGCACGTGCCGGGCCACCGACCCGAAGAAGTCGGTCAGCGCCTCGGCCAGGTTGTCGGCCGGATCGCCCTGCCCGGCCCGCGCCCGCAGCCGCTCGTCCTGCTCGGCGACCCGGCGCGCCCGGTCGATGAGGTAGTCGGCGAGAAAGGCGTCGAAGTCGGCGAAGTGCCGGTGCAGCACGCCCTTGGCCACGCCGGCCTCCTCGGTGACCGCACGGCTGGTCAGCGCGGCCGGCCCCGGCCCGAGCAGGACCCGCTCGGCGGCGTCGAAGAGCTGCTGGCGGGGGTCGCGGATGGCGATGCCGGTCGGCACGGCGGGGGTTCCCTTCGGCGGATGGCGGATGGCACGTCCGGTGGACGAGTGGGCAGGCGCCCACTTAAGGTGGGCGAGCGCCCACTAGAGTGGGCACACGGTCACTATAGCCGGAGACACCATGCCTGAGCAGCCCCGCGACCCGAGCGACGAGCCTGTGCAGCGGCCGACCGAACCGGCAGCGCCCACTGTGCCGAGCCCCGAGCCCCACCAGCCGCCCTCCCCAACCCAGCCCGCCGGCAGCGCGATCTCCGCCTCCTTCGGCGAGGACCCGGCCCGCTACGACCGCGCCCGCCCCGGCTATCCGCGTGCGCTGATCGACCGCGTCGTCGCCGGGCGGCCCGCGCGCACCGTGCTCGACGTCGGCTGCGGCACCGGCATCGTGGCCCGCCAGCTTCAGGCCGCCGGGTGCGTGGTCACCGGCGTCGAGCCCGATGCGCGGATGGCCGCCTTCGCGGCGGGGCGCGGGGTGGGCGTCGAGGTCGCGACGTTCGAGGACTGGGATCCGGCGGCCCGGCTCTTCGACGTCCTGACCGCGGGCATGACCTGGCACTGGGTCGACGCGGAGGCCGGGGCCGAGCAGGCGGCGCGGGTCCTGCGGCCCGGCGGTCGGATCGCGCTGTTCTGGAACGCCTTCCAGGTCCCGCCGCAACTCGCCGAGGCCTTCGCGGAGGTCTACGCCGAGCTCCTGCCGGAGCACCCGATGTACCAGCACGGCGTGCGGGCCGGCAAAGAGGTCTACGCACCGCTCCTGGCCGGCACCGCCGACCGGCTGCGCGAGGCCGGGTTCGAGCAGGTCGAGCACTGGCGCGACGAGTGGAAGCGCACCTACACCCGCGCCGAATGGCTGGACCTGTTCCCCACCTTCGGCGGCCACGCGCTGCTGCCGCGCACGACCGTGGCCGCGTTGCAGGAGGCGATCGGAGCCGAGGTGGACGCGGTCGGCGGGGAGTTCGAGGTCGAATACGCGACGGTGACGGTCGCCGCGCTCCGCGCTCCGCGAGAGTGACTGAGTCAGGTCACCTGAGCCAGACCGGGCCAGACCGAGCCGACCGAGCCGACCGGGCCGAACCTCAGCGCCCGCCCAGCGCCGCTTCCCCCGCAGCCCGCAGCTCCGCCAGCGGCGCCGGCGCCCGCCCGGTCATCAGCTCCACCTGCAACACCGCCTGGTGCACCAGCAGGTCCAGCCCGCCGAGCACCGCGCCGCCGTGCTCCGCCCACGCGGCGGCGAGCGGCGTCGGCCAGGGGTGGTAGAGCACGTCGAACAGGGTCCCCGGGTTCGTCGGGACCGAAGGTGCGAGAGTGTCCGTGGCGCCGGCCGGCGTCGTGCTGATGACCAGGTCGCCCTCGAACGCCGCGGGGGCCTCGGCCCAGTCGCGGATCCGGACGGCGGTGCCGACCGCCTCGGCGATCGCGTGGACCTCGGCGTCGCGGGCGCGGTTGCGGATGTAGATCTCGACCTCGCCCTTCGCGATGCCCGACAGGGCCGACAGGGCCGAGGAGGCCGTCGCGCCCGCGCCGAGGACCGACGCCGCCGAGGCCTGCCTCACGCCGCGCTCGGCCAGGGCGTTGACCAGGCCGGGGACGTCGGTGTTGGTGCCGGTGCGGGCGCCGTCCTGGGCGAACAGCACCGTGTTCACCGCCTCCACCGCCCGCGCCGTCGCGCTCACCTCGTCCAGCAGCGGGATCACCGCGCGCTTGAGGGGCATGGTCAGCGACAGGCCGGCCCAGGAGGCGTCGAGCCCGGACAGGAAGTCCGGGAGCGACGCCTCGTCGACCTCGTGCGCGTCGTAGATCCAGTCCGTCAGGCCGAGGGCGGCGTACGCGGCCCGGTGCAGGACCGGGGACAGCGAGTGCGCGATCGGCGAACCGAGGACGGCGGCGTGGCGGCTCAGGTCGGGTTCCTCACTGTGACGTGGAGCAGGCCTTGTCGCGCGACGCCTTCTGGCTCTTCTCGAAGAACTCCGTGCCGGTCGCGGTGACGCACCAGTAGTAGTCGTTGTCGTGGCTCGGCGCCAAGGCGGACTTGATCATGTCGTCGGAGGGGATGTACACCGGCGTCGGCGGCAGGCCGTGGTGCGGGGCGTAGGTCGAGTACGGGTTGTTCGGGTCCTGGACCTGCTTCGCGGTCGGGAGCGCGCCGTTCGGGAGGTGGCCGATGTAGTACAGCGCCGTGGAGTCCACGCCCAGGTAGTCGTTGTCCTTCAGGCGCAGGTAGACGCCCTCGGCGACCTTCTGGCCGTCGGTCGGGTCGGTGACCTCGCCCTCGGCGATCGAGGCGACCTTCAGGACGTCCTCCGGCGTGCACTTGACGGTGCCGCAGGTCAGGCCCACGGCCTTGGTGGGGAAGCCGATGTTGTTCAGGAACGCCATGCGGTTGGCCACCATCTGCTTCAGCACGCTCACCGGGTTGTCCGACGTCGTCAGCGAATACGTCCCCGGCTCGAGCATGCCCTCGATGGTGAACTTGCCGCTGCTGTCCTTCGACCACGGCGGCAGGCCGATCGTGTTGTCGGCCACCGCGCTGTCGAAGTCGGCCTGCTTCCACTTGCGCTTGTCGATCAGACTGGCCACGACGTCCTTGGCCCACTCGTGGGACTGGACGATTATCTGCGAGGCGTCGGACAGGTTCGACTTCTTCAGCAGTTCCAGCACCGCGTTGGTGCCGGAGATCGCCGGGCAGATCGAGTACGTGCCGGCGGTGATGCCGGTCGAGCCCTGGTTCTGGTTCGCCGCGTTGACGTAGGCCCGCGAGCTCTTGACCACGCCGGCGGTGAACAGGGCGTCCGCGATCTGCGAGCCGGTCGCGCCGCGCGGGATGTCCACCGGCACCTTCGCACTCGCCGCACAGGTGGCCCCGGCGGTGTAGTCGGGGGCGGGGCCGTACTTGCCCTTGTAGTAGGAGTAGCCGGCGTACATGCAGCCGCCGAACAAGCTCAGGATGCCGACCAGGACGAACAGCGGGGCCCAGGCGCGCAGCTTGCCGCCGCGGCGGCGCGGGGCCTGGTCCTCGAAGAAGCCGTCGTCGTCCCAGTCGCCGCCGCCCTGGCCGTACCCGGCCTGGTCGTAGCCGCCCTGGTCGTACTCCTCCTCGGCGGCGCCGCGGCGGCCGCGGCTCCCCCGGCCCGAAGATCGTGCAGGGCGGCCGGCCCGGCCGCCGTCGTCCCAGCCCGCGCTGCCGTGCTCGGTGTAGCCGGCCTCGCCCGCGGCCGCCGAGCCGGTGTCGCCCCAGCCGTCGTCGGCGTAGGAGTCGGCCGCGGTCGCGGTGCCGCCGGCGCCGTACGGATCCTGCGACGGCTGCGCGTAGGGGTCGATGACCTCGCTCTGCACGACCTTCGGGCCCGGGCGGGCGGCGCGGCGGCCGCGCGTGCCGCCGGCGGCCGGCGCGGCCTGCTGCTGGCCGTAGCCCGGTGGGGGCTGCTGGCCGTAGCCGGACTGCTGGTAGCCCTGCTGCTGTCCTTGCTGTCCCTGCTGGCCCTGCTGGCCGTACTGCGGCTGCGATTGCTGCGGCACCTGCGGCTGGCCGTAGCCCTGGCCGCCGCCCTGCTGCTGCGCCTGGCCGCCGTAGCCGGCCTGCTGGCCGTAGCCGCGCTGCGGACCGGGGCCCTGCTGCTGGCCGGACTGGCCGTACCCCTGCTGCTGGCCGTAAGAACCCTGCTGGCTGCCGTAGCCCTGCTGGCCCTGCTGGCCGTACGAACCCTGCTGCTGGCCGTAGCCCCGGTCGTACCCGGGCTGCTGGCCCTGCTGCCCCTGCTGCTGCTGGCCCTGCTGACCCTGCTGGCCATACGACGGATCCTGCTCGTACGGATCCGACGGCTGCGCATC
The DNA here is from genome assembly GCF_041262705.1 of Catenulispora sp. MAP12-49. NCBI lineage: Bacteria > Bacillati > Actinomycetota > Actinomycetes > Catenulisporales > Catenulisporaceae > Catenulispora > Catenulispora sp. MAP12-49. Next base: position 147,388 of record NZ_JBGCCP010000017.1, read on the forward strand.
GGCCCTCCGGCGGCCCCGCCCCTGAGGCGCGTCGCCCCCGTATCGCCAATCGCCGTCGCTCATCAGTTGCCGTCCTCCAGCTGGACCATCAGGCCGGGCGGACGTCCGGACATCCGTTCGGCATCAAGTGCGTTCTGCAAGATAACCACGGCGGCCGCTTGGTCTACCACCGATCTGCCCTTCTTCGCCTTGACCCCCGAGGCCCGCAGCCCCTGGGTCGCGGTGACCGTGGACAGACGCTCGTCGACCAGCCGGACCGGCACCCGCGGACCGAGGCGGCGGACCAGATCCCGGGCGTAGCCACGGATCTTGGCCGCGGCCGGGCCCTCGCCGCCGGACAGCGAGCGCGGCAGGCCGACCACGATCTCGAAGGCCTCGTACTCGGCGGCCAGCGCGGCCAGGCGGTCCAGGGAGGCGCGGCGCGGCTCGGCCTTCACCGTCTCCACCGGGGTGGCCAGCAGGCCGTCGCGGTCGCAGGAGGCCACGCCGATCCGGACGGTGCCGACATCGACCCCCAGCCGCACACCCCGGCGCATCTCGCGCTGCGGGGACGGGTCCGGGACCTCTGACATCTCCATGTTCGGCGGTCCTCCTTCCGTCCGGGTACGGTCCACGCCAACCGTGACGCGTCCGTGACCGTACCCGGTTCCGGCCTCCGCTGTCGCCTCCGGCGGCGATACCCGACTTGCCGGACACGGTATGACAAGATACGAATCACCGTCCGTGACGGGACAGGCTTCGGGACTCGGTAAAGGGCCCGGGACCGTCATCCGGTCCCGGGCCTGAAAAGCGCTCGGCGTGCTCTGCGCGCCGGTGTGCGCCTGTGTGTGCCTCAGCGCGCCTTACGCCGCCACCTTCTCCGCCACCGCGCGGCCGACGCCCTCCAGCGCCGCCGGGATCGCGGTCACGTCGGTGCCGCCGCCCTGCGCGACGTCGTCCTTGCCGCCCCCGCCGCCGCCGAGCGTCTTGGCCGCCGAGCGCACCAGCTCGCCCGCCTTCAGGCTCAAGGCCCGCGAGCCCTCGTTGGTCGCGATGACCACCACCGGGCGCTCCCCCGCCGCGGCCGCGACCGCGACCACCGCCGGGCGCGTGCCGAGCCGGCCGCGCACGTCCAGCACCAGCTTGCGCAGGTCGTCCGCGGACGCGCCGTCCGGCGCCTGGTGCGTGACCACCGCGACACCGTGCACGTCGGTCGCGCCGTCCGCGAGCGAGCCCGCGATCCGCAGCAGCTGGCCGGCCTTGAGCGCGGAGATCTCCTTCTCCGCGTCGCGCAGCTTGGTCATGATGCCGCCGACCCGCTCGACCAGCTCCTCCGGCCGCGCCTTCACGACCTCGGCGAGCTGCGCCACCAGGACGTGCTCGCGCGCCAGGAAGTGGTACGCGTCGGTGCCGACCAGCGCCTCCACGCGCCGCACGCCGGAGCCGATCGAGGACTCGCTCAGCAGCTTCACCAGGCCCAGGCGGCCGGTGTTGTCCACGTGCGTGCCGCCGCACAGCTCGTGCGCCCACTCGCCGACCGAGACCACCCGGACCCGGTCGCCGTACTTCTCGCCGAACAGCGCCATCGCGCCCATCGCCTTGGCTTCGGGCTGGCTCATCACCTGCGCCGTGACCGTGAGGTCGTCGATCAGCAGCTCGTTGACACGCTGCTCGACGTCCGCCAGCACCGAGTGCGGCACCGCGCCCGGGGAGGCGAAGTCGAAGCGGAAGCGGCCGGGCGAGTTCTCCGAGCCCGCCTGGGTCGCGGTCTCGCCGAGCAGCTCGCGGAACGCCTTGTGAACCATGTGTGTCGCGGTGTGCGCGCGGGAGATCGCCGCGCGCCGCGCGGTGTCCACCTCGCCCCACGCCTCGGTGCCCAGCAGCACCTCGCCGTCGCGGACGATCGCGCGGTGCGCGATCAGGTCGCCGACGGGCTTTTGCACGTCCACGACCTCGGCCAGCGCTCCGTTGCCGAGCCGGATCAGGCCGTGGTCGGCGAGCTGGCCGCCGCCCTCCGCGTAGAAGGGGGTGCGGTCCAGGACCAGCTCCACCTCGTCGCCGGGCTGCGCCGAGCTGCCGACCTGGCCGTTGACCAGCATCGCCTTCAGCAGGCCCTCGGAGGAGACCTCGTGGTAGCCGGTGAACGCCGACGGGCCCGCCGCGTCGAGCAGCTCCCGGTACGCGGACATGTCCGCGTGGCCGGTCTTCTTCGCCCGCGCGTCCGCCTTCGCCTGGTCCCGCTGCTCCTTCATCAGACGGCGGAAACCGTCCTCGTCGACCGTCAGGCCCGCCTCGGAGGCCATCTCCAGGGTCAGGTCGATCGGGAAGCCGAAGGTGTCGTGCAGCTTGAACGCCTGGTCGCCGGAGAAGACCGTGCCGCCGGACTTCTTCGCCTCGTCCGCGACGGTCTCGAACATCGCCGAACCGGTGCGCAGCGTCTGCAGGAACGAGGTCTCCTCGGCCACCGCGACCGCGACGATGCGCGAGGAGTCCGCGATCAGCTCGGGGTAGGCCTGGCCCATCGCGCCGATGGTGGTCTCGACGAGATCCTTTATGGTCGCGCCGTGCGCGCCGAGCAGGCGCATGTTGCGGATCGCGCGGCGCATCAGGCGGCGCAGCACGTAGCCGCGGCCCTCGTTGCCGGGGGTGATGCCGTCGCCGATCATCATCGTCGCGGTCTTCACATGGTCGGTGACCACGCGCAGCGAGACGTCGGTCTTGGTCTCCGCGCCGTACTCGACGCCCGCGATGGACGCCGCCTTGTCCAGGATCGCGCGCGAGGTGTCGATCTCGTACAGGTTGTTGACGCCCTGCAGGATCGTCGCCAGGCGCTCCAGCCCGAGGCCGGTGTCGATGGACTTCGACGGGAGCTCGCCCAGGATCGGGAAGCCGCCCTTGTCGCCGCCCGCGCCGCGCTCGAACTGCATGAAGACCAGGTTCCAGAACTCCATGTAGCGCTCGTCGTTCACCGCGGGGCCGCCGGCCTCGCCGAACTCCGGGCCCCGGTCGTAGAAGAGCTCCGAGCACGGGCCGCAGGGCCCGGGCACGCCCATCGACCAGTAGTTCTCCTTCATGCCCAGCCGCTGGATGCGCTCGGCCGGGAAGCCCGCCTTCTTCCAGATCTCCTCCGCCTCGTCGTCGTCGAGGTAGACGGTGACCCAGATCTTGTCCGGGTCCAGGCCGAAGCCGCCCTCGGAGACCGGCGTGGTGCACAGCTCCCACGCCATCGGGATGGCGGTCTCCTTGAAGTAGTCGCCGAAGGAGAAGTTGCCGCACATCTGGAAGAACGAGCCGTGCCGGGTGGTCTTGCCGACCTCCTCGATGTCCAGCGTGCGCACGCACTTCTGGACCGAGGTCGCGCGCGGCCAGGGCGGCGGCTGCTCACCGAGGAAGTACGGCTTGAACGGGGCCATGCCCGCGATGGTGAGCAAGGTGGTCGGGTCGTTCGAGATGAGCGACGCCGACGGGACGACCGTGTGGCCCTTCTTCTGGAAGAAGTCGAGCCAGCGGCGGTGGATCTCCGCGGATTCCATGAGCTTGTCAGCCTTCTAGGAAATGCGGCGCGCGTCGGGGTTCGGATGAGGACCCTGGCGCCGCGAGTGGTGACGGGGCGTCGGGGTGGGCCTGGTCGGCCGGGAAGGGCGGTCGACCGGCCCTAGGTAGCTCGCGCCTTCTTGGAGAAACCGTCACCTTCCGGGTCACGGTCCGACGCCGGCGGCACGTCGATGCCCAGCGCGACGTTCAACTCCTCCTCGCGGTCGTGCGCCCGCTCGCGCACGTCCTCGAAGAACTCCTTGACCGAGTCCAGCAGACCGCCGCCGGAGACCGAGACCCGGTCCGCGAGGCCCGCGGGGGTCAGCTCCTTGGCGGTCGCGGTGACCTTGCGGAAGACCAGCACACCCGCGGTCGCGCCCATGGACACCCAGAAGAGGCGGCGCACAGTTCCCGTGAACATCAGACCGTCATCCCTTCTTCTTGTCGGCGCGACGGGCCTTGCGGTCCGCCTTCAGCTCGGCCTTGACGCGCTTGGCCACATCCTCATTCTTGCGCGAGGTGATGGCCGCGCGCACCCCATAACTGAAGGAGGCCACCTTCACCAGCGGTCCGCCGATCGCCGAGGTGGCGGTGGAGACCAGTCCGGAGACGTTCTTGGACATCGTCTCGACGTTGTCGGTGATGGCGTCGACCTTGACCAGCTGGGCGTTGCCGTTCTTGACGGTGTCGGTGATCTCGTTCAGCAGCGGGACGGTCTCCTGGGTGATCCCGGCGACGAGCTTGGTCGTCTCCTTCAGCACCTCGGCCACGCGGACCAGAACGAAGGCAAAGAAGCACACTCCGATCGCGAAGAAGATCGCGAACACCAGTCCGACAATCGCGCCAGCGGACACCAGGGACTCCCTGAGTTGTTATCGAAATTTGAAGACGCGCTCTGTATGAGCAAGACATTGCGTATGAGCACAGCACCCTACCGCGCGGCCTGGGGTATCAGGCACGGGGCTCGGCGCGGTTACGGCATCGGTGTGTCAGGAGCCGTCGGGGCCTACAGCATCGTCCGTACGAGCGTCTACGCCACCGAGCATGGCCCTGACACGGTCGTAGACGTCGGAGTAGCGGGCCTCCGCGCCGTGCCTGGTGGGCTCGTAGTAGCGGCGGTCCTTCACGGCGTCCGGGGCGTACTGCTGCGCGGCCACGCCGCCGGGGACGTCGTGGGCGTAGACGTAGCCCTGGCCGTGGCCCAGGGACTGGGCGCCGGAGTAATGAGCGTCACGCAGATGCGGCGGCACCGGGCCGGCCAGACCCTTGTGCACATCCCCCAGCGCCGCGCCGATGGCCTTGACCGCGGAATTGGACTTCGGGGCCAGGGCCAGATGGATCACCGCGTGCGCCAGCGTGATCTGCGCCTCGGGCCAGCCGATGAAGGAGACCGCCTGCATCGCGGCCACCGCCATCTGCAGCGAGCTCGGATCGGCCATGCCGATGTCCTCGCTGGCCGAGATCACCAGGCGCCGGGCGATGAAGCGCGGGTCCTCGCCGGCGTCGACCATGCGCGCCAGATAGTGCAGGGCCGCGTCCACATCGCTGCCGCGGACCGACTTGATGAAGGCGCTGGCGACGTCGTAGTGCTGGTCGCCGTCCCGGTCGTAGCGGACCGCGGCGCGGTCGACGGCCTGCTCCAGGATGTCGAGCTCGAGCGCGGCGGGGCCCTCGCCCTTCGCCGCCGCCAGCGCGCCGGCCGCGCCTGCTTCCAGCGCGGTGAGGGCACGGCGGGCGTCGCCGCCGGCGATGCGCAGCAGGTGCTCCTCGGAGTCCGCCGGGAGCGTGACCTTGCCGGCCAGGCCGCGCTCGTCCTCCAGCGCGCGATGGATGACCTCGCGGACGTCGTCCTCGGTCAGCGGCTGCAGGGTCAGCAGCAGCGAGCGGGACAGCAGCGGGGAGATGACCGAGAAGTGTGGGTTCTCGGTGGTCGCGGCGACCAGGGTGACCCAGCGGTTCTCCACGGCCGGCAGCAGGGAGTCCTGCTGCGCCTTGGAGAAGCGGTGGATCTCGTCGAGGAACAGGAGCGTCTCGCGGCCGTACATGCCCAGTTCGCGCTTGGCCCGCTCGACGACGGCCCGGACCTCCTTGACCCCGGCGTTGATCGCGGACAGCTCGGCGAAGGTGCGCTCGGTGGCGTTGGCCAGCACGTAGGCCAGGGTGGTCTTGCCGGTGCCGGGCGGGCCCCAGAGCAGGATGGAGGAGGGGACGGTGACCCCGTCCCCGGCCTTGACCAGCCGCCACAGCGGGGAGCCGGAGCGCAGCAGGTGCTTCTGCCCGACGATCTCGTCCAGGACCCGCGGGCGCATGCGCACCGCGAGCGGGGCCGCGATCCTGGCCTTCTCGGCGCCCGCCTCCTCGAACAAGTCCAGCTGCTCCACGTCACGACCTTAGCGCCCCGGACTGACAGCCCCGTCCGCCACAATGATCGTCATGAGGGAAGTGATGACCGAACCAGTGATACGGCGCGCGGAATCGACCGACGATCTGTTCGCCGCCGCGGGCCGGGACTACCTGCTCCGCTCGGACGCCGCCCCGGAGGAGTCACTGGCCGACCAGGGCGTGGCCTGGCTCGCGGCCGACGGCGGCTTCGCCTTCGGCGGTTCGAAGGAGGGCCCGGACCTGGTCGACTGGCTGACCGTGATCGGGACCCCGGACACCTCCCTGACGCTGCTGCGCCGCGCGCTGGCCGAGCTGCCGCGTCCGCCGCACGGCTTCAGCGTGCCGCGGGAGACGGACCTGGGCTCCCTGGCCGCCTCGGAGCTGGACCAGTGGGACTTCATGGCCTTCGACCCGGCGTGGGGCGTGGAGCTCGCGGTGCTCCCCGGCGAGGAGCGGGTCGCCGAACTGCTGCCGTCGGCGTCCGCCGACGCCGAGATCGGCGAGTTCCTGAAACTGGCGAACCCCTCGCACTCCGCCAAGCCGGGCTGGGAGGCGATCGACGCCTGGGGCGTGGTGCGCGACGCCGACGGCGCGCTGCTGGCCTGCGGCGCGTACTGCCGGCGCGACGGCGGCAACGGATATCTGGCGTCGATAGGCACGGCCCCGGCAGCTCGCGGCCAGGGCCTCGGCACGGCGGTGTCCTCCTGGCTGACCCGCCGCTCGCTGGCGAACGGCGACGGCTTCTGCGCCCTGGGGCACTGGCACCCGAACGAGCCGGCCCGCCGCATGTACGCGCGCCTCGGCTACCGCACGACGCACCAGATGAAGAGCGGCAGGCTCGCGGCGTGAGCCGCTTCGACCTGCGCGAGGTCTCGGTCCGCCGCGAGGACGCGCTGATCATCGACCGGGTCACCGCGACGATCGCGCCGGGACGCTGCACGGCCCTGGTCGGCCCCAGCGGCGCGGGCAAGTCGACGCTGCTGCGCCTGTTCAACCGCCTCGACGACCCGAGCGAGGGCACGATCCTGCTGGACGGCGCCCCGCTGGACTCGCTGGACGTGCTCGCGCTCCGGCGGCGCGTGGGCCTGGTCGGCCAGCGGCCGGTGCTGGTGACGGAGTCGGTCCCGGAGGAGCTCCGCGTCGGAGCGCCCGAGCTGACCGACGAACAGGCACTGGAGCTGCTCAGGCGCGTGGGGCTCGGCGAGGACTTCTACGACCGGCCCACCCAGGGCCTGTCCGGCGGCGAGGGCCAGCGCGTGTGCCTGGCACGCACGCTGGCGGTCGGGCCGCAGGTGCTGCTGCTCGACGAGCCGACCTCGGCCCTGGACCCGGAGGCCGCGGCCGCGGTGGAGGACACTCTGTGCGGGCTGCTCGGCGACGGGCTGACGGCGATCCTGGTGAGCCACCGGGCGGCGCAGGTGCGGAAGATGGCCGACGACGCCCTGGTGCTGCGCAAGGGGCGGCTGGTGGAGAGCGGACCGGTCGCGGAAGTGGCTTATGTGAGCGAGGGCGGCTAGGGGCGGAGCCGGACCCGCGCGCCGCAAAATGCCGACCGCCAACCGCCGCTGTGCGGCACGGCGACCAATCGCCCGCCGCTCTCCGACACACCGACCGGCTCCTCGCCGCACTCCGGCACACCCACCGGCGCCCGCCCCTGTCCGACCCACCCCCTACACTCGCCCCATGAGCAGCCCCGCAGTCCCCGAATGGACCGGCGTCGCCCTCTCGATCAGCCTCGTCGGCGTCGCCGTGCTCATCGCCTGGCGCCAGCGGCTCGGGCTGGCGCGCGAGGTCGTCGTCGCGGCGGTGCGGGCGGGGATCCAGTTGTTCCTGGTCGGCGCGGTGCTGTTGTACCTGTTCAACCACGCCGGTCTGCTGGGCGGCTTCGGGTGGCTCGCGGTCATGGTGCTCATCGCCGGGCAGGTGGCCGGGCGGCGGGGCAAGGGGCTGCGGCACTCGCGGTACGTCGCCACCGCGGCCGTGGCGATCGCCGCCGCCGTGACGATGGGCGTGCTGATGGCGTTCGGGGTGATCCAGACGACGCCGCGCGTGGTGGTGCCGGTCGGCGGGATGGTGGTCAGCGGGTCGATGGCGGCCACCGGCGTGACGCTGGCGCGGATGGTCGCCGAGGCGCGCGGGCAGCGGGCGGCGATCGAGGCGCGGCTGTCGCTGGGGCTCAGCGCCGCGGCCGCCTTCGCGCCGCATCGCAGGGAGCTGCTGCGCACCGCGCTGATCCCGACGCTGGACTCCACGAAGGTGGTCGGGCTGATCAGTCTGCCGGGGGCGATGACCGGTCTGATCCTGGCCGGGGTGTCACCGGAGGTGGCGATCCGGTACCAGATCGTGGTGATGTACATGCTGCTGGCCGCCGCGGTGACCGCCGCGCTGGCGTCGGCGGAGCTCGGGCAGCGGATGTTGTTCACCCCCGCACAGCAATTGCGGTAGTCCGGACAGAAGGCCGAAATACCAGCTCAGGGCGCCTGGAGGCGGTGCGGGGCGAGACCATAAACCCTCTTCGACCCTCAATTGCGGCCGTCCGTTAATCGCTCTCTCAGGCTGCTATGCCTAAGCTCCACTCCCATGACTACGTCTAGCAGCACCGACAGCACCGACCGCGTGGAGGCCGTCGAGGCCGACGACGCGGAAACCGTACTCCTCGCCGAGACCGAGCCGTCCGACGAGATCGTGCCCGAGCTCGTCGAGGACGACGAACTCGTCGAGGGCGCGGACGCCCTCCCGGCCTACGACGCCAAGCCCGGCTCCGGGGGCGTCATCGCCGCCGGCGCCGCCGCGGTCGCCGCCGCGGGCCTGGCCATCACCTCGCTCGGCGGGAACTGGCTCGGCGACGTCCTGTCGCAGCGCCAGTCCCTGATCGGGCAGATCAACACCGCGAACTCCGCCGCGGACGCCATCATCAAGCAGCGCTACACCGACGTGTGGCACAAGCAGGCGTTCGTCAGCATGGGCTTCGCGATCGCGGCCGTCGTCATCGCCGCCGCCACGCTGTTCCTCGGCGCGTTCGCCGCCAAGGAGCAGCCGCCGGTCTGGGTCCGGGTCGTGACCTGGGGCGCGCTGGTGCTCGGCGTCATCGGGCTGGGGGTGGCCGCCGCGATGTACTTCGACGTCTTCACCGGGACCATCTCGGTGCCCGCCGGCGCCGCCAGCGGCGGGCAGCAGTAAGCCGGAGCACCGACTGCTACGGCCGGGCCCACTCCCGCGCCGTCAGCTCGTAGCGGACCTCCCCGAGTTCGGAGCCCTCGATCGGCTCCAGCTCGGGGAAATACGTGTTCACGTGGGTCATCCCCAGCTTCTCCATCACGTTGCGTGAACCGCGGTTCACGAACATCGTCTCGGCCCAGACGAGGTGCACCCCGAGTTCGGTGAACGCCTTGCGCAGCAACGCCTGCGACCCCTCGGTGGCATAGCCCCTGCCCCATGCGGCCCGCCGCAGCCGGTACCCGAGTTCGACCTCGTCCAGCGGCCCCTCGGCCCCGGGCCGCAGGATGAACCAGCCGACGAAGGCGCCGCCGTCCTTCTCGTGCGCGGCGAGCATGCCGAGCTTGTACTCCCACTTCTCCAGACCCGCGAGGATCCGCGGCAGGATCCGGTCGCGGACGTCCTGCGCCGGCGTCGGCTTGCCCCCGGTGAGATACCGCATCACCGCGGGATCGCTGTCCAGCTCGATCAGCAGGTCGGCGTCCTCCGCGGTGAAGCGGCGCAGCAGCAGGCGGTCGGTCTCGAGGTAGGGGTCCACGCAGCCGATCATCGCCGACCGGTCGTCACGCCACCCAACGGTTTTCCTCCGGTACCGGCGGCAGGGCGGTCTCGCAGCGGAACGCCGCAGCCAGCCTGCGCACCGCGTCGCGCAGCGTCTCCTCGGGCAGCGTGTACGGGATCCGCACCCGGTGCTCGAACGTCCCGGGGTCCACGCCGAACTGCGGCCCGCCGACCAGCCGCACGCCGAAGGCCGCGGCCCGGTCCGCCAGCTCCGTGGACGACGGTTCGCCCATGTCGACCCACAGCGACAGGCCGCCCGGCGGCCGGCGCCACGTCCAGTCCGGCAGCTCCGCCGCCAGCGCCGCCTCCAGCGCGGCCCGCTGCCGCCGCAGCCGCGCCCGGCGCTCCTCGACGATGCCCTCGCCGCGGCGCAGCAGGGCGGCGGCGATGATCTGGTCCAGCACCGAGCCCGCCATGTCCATCGCCACCCGCTGGCCGGCCAGTTCGGTGGCCATCCGCGGGGTGGTCCGGATCCAGCCGATCCGCAGACCGCCCCAGTGGCTCTTGGACATCGAGCCGACGCTGATCACCTGCTCGGCCGCCGCGCGCGAGACCGAGGCCGGGAACGGCACCGGGGCCGGGACGTCCAGGGCCATGTCCGCGACGGTCTCGTCGTTGACGATCCAGGTGCCGGCGGCCCGCGCCGCCTCGGCCGCCTGGGCCCGGCGCTCGGGCGACATCAGCGTGCCGGTGGGGTTCTGGAAGTCCGGGATCAGGTACGCCACCCGCGGCGCGGTCTGGCGCAGCTGCGCGGCCAGCACGTCGGACTCGATGCCGTCCTCGCCGACCGGCACCGGCACCGGCCGCAGCCGGGCCCGCCGCATGGCCTCCACGCTGTTCGGGTAGGTCGGGCTCTCCACCACGACCCGGTCCCCCGGCCCGCACAGCAGGCCCAGCGCCAGCACGTTGCCGTGCTGCGCCCCGGAGGTGATGACGATCTGGTCCGGCGTGGTCGGCAGCCCGCGCCGGACGTAGCGCTCGGCGATCAGCTCGCGCAGCTCCGGCCAGCCGGCGTGGTAGTAGCCGGTGTCCGCGGTCAGCGCCGAGATGGTCGGCGTGACCTCGGCCAGCACCTCGGCCATCAGCTCGCCGGGCATGCCGAAGGAGGCGCAGGACAGGTCGATGGCCACATCCGCGGCGCCGGGCTGGCTGGGCAGCAGCCAGCCGCCGGAGACCTGGGGCCCGGCCCCCGGCGGCAGCGTGGTCCAGGTGCCCGAGCCGCGCCGGCTCTCCAGGAAGCCGTCCTCGCGCAGCAGGTCGTAGGCGGCGGTGACGGTGGTCCGGCTCATCCCCAGGGCGGCGGCCAGGTCCCGCTCGGCGGGGACCCGCGTACGCAGCGCGATCCGGCCGTCCAGGATCAGGCCCCGGACGCTGTGCGCCAGCGCGCGGTAGGCCGGGCGGCGGTCGGACTCGGCGGCCGGGACGCCGGCGCCGCCCAGATGCGCGACCTCGCGGATCAGCCGGGCCAGGCGGGTGCTGCCCACCGTGCGGTCGGTCGTCACCAGCTCCATCGGAGCAGCCATGCCACCCTCCTTCGATTGGCCCTGTATGAGCGGGCCACTTGACCTCCATCCTGATGGAAGTGGCCCGCAAGGGCAATCCTCACAGGAGGCCAACATGACCAGCACGGCGTCCGCGGAACGCGCCACCCTCACCGCCCCCGTGGCCGGTGACCAGGCCGAGCGCGCGATGCTCGGACGGCACGAGGACCGGATCGCCGAACCGCTGCCGGTGGCGGACCTGGCCCGCGCCGCGCTGGCCCGGCTCGCCGCGCTGAGCTCCGCGCTGTCGATTCCCCGCGACCGCCGAGCGCGCCGCATGCTCCAGCTCCAGCTCGGGCTGGTCCTGTACGGCATCAGCGACGGCATGATCCTGATGTCCGGGCTCGGCGCGAACCCCTGGGACGTCTTCCACCAGGGTCTGGCCGAGCACATCGGACTGCCGGTCGGCACGACGGTGATCCTGGTCGGCGCGGTGGTGATGCTGGCCTGGATCCCGATCCGGCAGAAGCCCGGCTTCGGCACGCTCAGCAACGTGGTCGTGGTCGGCCTGGCGATGGACGGCGCGATGGCCTGGATGCCGACGCCGCACGCCTGGTGGCTGCGCTGGGGCGAGATGCTCGCCGGGATCGTGCTGAACGGCGTGGCGACCGGCGCCTACATCGGGGCCGGCATGGGCCCCGGCCCGCGCGACGGCGTGATGACCGGCTACGCGGCCCGGGGCCACTCGATCCGCCTGGTCCGCACCTCGATGGAGATCACGGTGCTGTCCGCCGGCTGGCTCCTGGGCGGCACGGTGGGCATCGGGACCGCGGCCTACGCGCTGCTGATCGGGCCGCTGGCGCACCGGTTCATCCCGCTGCTGGCGATCCGGCCGAAGAAGGGCATGGCAGAGCAGGACGCGGCAGAGCAGGACACGGCGGCGCAGGCGGCCCGTGCTGAGAAGCCACGCCGGGTGAATGCCGGACAGCTCGTGTCAGAGAACTGCTGAATAGCCAGACTCCGGAGCGCGTCTTCCTTGGTGGGGCCTTGGAGGACGCGCTCCGGCCTGCTTATCGTCTCCGAGCCCCGCTCAGAACCCTCGGGCCTTGCTCGGGCGGATCCGCGTCGCCACCGTGTACTTCTCCATGGCCTCGGCGACCGTCTTGCCGAAGTACTTCGCGGCCCGGTCTGTGTACTTCGCCACGAACTCCGGGACCTCGCCGATCGGCGGATGCCCGTCCAGGATCTCGACGTCGCCGGTGAAGACCGCGACCTCCAGGTCGTGCACGCCGCCGTCGAAGTGCAGCGCCACCGTCGGCCGCTCCGTCATGGAGCGGAGCCGGGCCGCGGTGTCGGAGTGGTAGATCAGGAAACTGCCGTCGCCCCATTCGTCGTCCTCGTCCGGGGTCCACAGGAACCACACCGGGTTCGGTTGCGGAACACCCGCGGCGTTGACGGTGACCAGCCAGACGATCTCCTCCTGGGCCAGGCGGCGGCGGACGGTCCGGCCGTATTCGGTGGCCGGGTCCGGGAGGACGTGCGCACGAGCGGGATCAGTCATGCGGCCACGATAGGCAGCCGGCCCTGACTATGCGATCGGCCCTGACTATGCGATCGGCCCTGACTATGCGATCAGCTTCAGCACCGCGTCGCAGAGGTCCCGCGGCAGGACGAAGGAGTCGGACTCCTGCATGTCCAGGACCACTCCGTCCACGCCGTCGTAGTCCGCCAGCCCGAACAGCGTCGCGGCGGTCATGTCCGCGGCGCCGGTCACCCCGGGATCGCGCTGCTGGTGCGCGATGTACAGGTCCGGCGCGGTGAACGCCATGACGTAGTTGCCCGGCGGCTTCGGCAGCGCGACGACGCGGGGCCGGCCGGTGTCGTCGACGGGGACGACGTAGTGCTCGAAGGCCGCCAGGCGCGGACCGAGGTCCTCGGTGCTGTCGTTCAGCGCGGTCTCGATCTCCAGCGCACCGATCCAGCGCGCCAGGAAGTCCAGCACGGCGTCGTCGATGCCCACCGACCATCCGTGCACGGTCGGCCCGGCGGGGTTCACTCGGACCTCCGACACGTTCCGGCTCAGCGCGCCGAACAGCTCCACGCCCCGCACGGGACCGCCGGCCGCGGCGAAGGCCGCGCCGGCCTGGATCGCGGCGTCCACCTCGGCGGCGCCGGTGAACAGCCACAGGTCGCCGGGGGCCGGGGCCTGGCCGAGGGCCGGCGCCGGGATCATGCTGTCGTAGACCCTGCGGTCCGGGAACACCTCGTCGAGCCACATCATCGGGGCGTACCAGCCGTCGTGGGCGAGCAGTGCGCGCACCACGTCGCTCTCCGAGGCTTCCCCGCCTGCGTAGTCGGCCAGAACTCCGGTCACAGCAGCCATGCCACCAGTCAATCAGGGTTCGGCGACGCACGACAAGGGCGGGCCGGGATCACTCCCGGCCCGCCCTCGGACCCGTTTCAAGGCTTCGCGGATCAGGCCTTGGCCGCGGCCGCGTCCTTCTTGTCCTGCTTGTCCTGGCCGCCCTTGGGCTCGTACACCGCGTCCACGCCGGCCTCCTTGCGCTGCGCCGCCGTGATCGGCGTCGGCGCGCCGGTCAGCGGGTCGCCGCCGGTGGCGGTCTTCGGGAAGGCCATCACGTCGCGGATGGTGTCCGCGCCGGTCAGCAGCGCGACCAGGCGGTCCAGGCCGAACGCGATCCCGCCGTGCGGCGGCGGGCCGTAGTTGAAGGCCTCCAGCAGGAAGCCGAACTGCGACTGCGCCTCTTCGTGCGACAGCCCGATCGCGTCGAACGCGCGCTCCTGCACGTCCTTGCGGTGGATACGGATCGACCCGCCGCCCAGCTCGGTGCCGTTGAGCACGATGTCGTAGGCGTTGGACAGGGCCGAGCCGGGGTCCTTGTCGAAGCTGTCCAGGCTCTCCGCGGTGGGCGCGGTGAACGGGTGGTGCACCGCGTGCCAGCCGGTCTGCACGCCGGAGGCGTCCTCGATCGGCTCGAACATCGGGAAGTCCACGACCCACAGGAACTTCCAGGCGCTCTCGTCGATCAGCTCGCCGCGCTTGCCGATCTCCAGCCGGGCCGCGCCGAGCAGCTCCTGGGAGGCGGTGCGCTTGCCGGCGGCGAAGAACACCGCGTCGCCGGGCTTGGCGCCGACCTTGTCGGCCAGGCCCGCCAGGTGCGCCTCGGACAGGTTCTTGGCCACCGGGCCGCGCAGCTCGCCGCTCTCGGCGTCGATGACCACGTAGGCCAGGCCCTTGGCGCCGCGCGCCTTGGCCCAGTCCTGCCAGGCGTCCAGCTCCTTGCGGGTCTGGGACGCGCCTCCCGGCATCACCACGGCGCCGACGTAGGGCGCCTGGAACACCCGGAACTCGGTGCCGGCGAAGTACTCGGTCAGCTCGGTGAGCTCCTGGCCGAAGCGCAGGTCCGGCTTGTCCGAGCCGAAGCGGTCCATCGCCTCGTGGTACTTCATGCGCGGCAGCGGCAGCGGGACCTCGACGCCGAGCGTCTCCTTCCACACCGCGGCCACCACGGCCTCGCCGACCTTCAGGATGTCCTCCTGGTCGACGAAGGAGGCCTCGATGTCCAGCTGGGTGAACTCCGGCTGCCGGTCGGCGCGGAAGTCCTCGTCCCGGTAGCAGCGCGCGATCTGGTAGTAGCGCTCCAGGCCGGCGACCATCAGCAGCTGCTTGAACAGCTGCGGGGACTGCGGCAGCGCGTACCAGGCGCCCGGCTGCAGGCGCACCGGTACCAGGAAGTCGCGCGCGCCCTCGGGGGTCGAGCGGGTCAGGGTCGGGGTCTCCACGTCGAGGAAGCCGTGCTCCTCCATGACGTCCCGGATGACCTTGGTGGCCTTGGAGCGCATGCGCAGCGCCCGGGCCATCGGCTCGCGCCGGATGTCGAGGTAGCGGTACTTCAGCCGCATCTCCTCGTTGATGTTCGAGCTCTTGTGCTCGTCGATCGGGAACGGCAGCGGCGCGGCCGGCGAGAGCACCTCGACGGTGTCCACCACGACCTCGATCGCGCCGGTCGGCAGGTCCGGGTTCTCGTTGCCCTCGGGGCGCACCCGCACCTCGCCGGTGGCCACGACGCAGTACTCGTTGCGCAGGTCGTGCACGGACTCGCTCTCGCGGACCACGACCTGGACGAACCCGGAGGCGTCACGGAGGTCCAGGAAGGTCACGCCCCCGTGATCGCGCCGGCGGGCGACCCACCCGGCCAGCGTGACGGTGGTACCGGCGTCGGACGCGCGCAGCGTACCCGCCTCATGGGTGCGGATCACTTCAACTTCTCCTGAATCGTCGTGACGATGTCGGCCAGGGAGACGGACTCCTGCTCGCCGGTCGCCAGTTCCTTGATTTGAATGACGTTCTCCGCGATGTCCCGCTCGCCGAGCACCAGCGCGAACTTCGCGCCGGAACGGTCGGCGGCCTTCATCGCGGCCTTGAGCCCCTTGCTGCCGTAGCCGAAGTCGGCGGCGACGCCGGCCCGGCGCAGCGCGGTGACCAGCTCGAACAGGATCTCCCTGGCCTGGTCGCCCAGCGGCACCGCGAACACCCCGAGCTGCTCGCCGCCGGGCACCTCGCGGCCCTCGGCCTGCATCGCCAGGATGGTCCGGTCCACGCCCAGCGCCCAGCCGACGCTGGGCAGGTTCGGGCCGCCGAGCTCCTCGGACAGGCCGTCGTAGCGGCCGCCGGCGCCGATCGCGGTCGGCGAGCCGGTGATGCCGCTGTGCACGAACTCGAAGGTGGTGCGGGTGTAGTAGTCCAGGCCGCGGACCAGCTTCGGGTCGTCGACGTAGGCCACGCCGGCCGCGGTGAGCAGGCGCCGGACCTCGTCGTGGTAGGCCTTGCACTCCTCGCAGAGATTGTCGCTGATCAGCGGGGCGTCGGTGAGCTGCTTCTGCACCGTCTCGCGCTTGTCGTCCAGCACCCGCAGCGGGTTGATCTCCGCGCGCTTGCGGGTCTCCTCGTCGAGGTCCAACCCGCGCAGGAACTCCTGGAGCTTCTCGCGGTAAACCGGACGGCACTTCTGGTCGCCGAGGGAGTTCAGCAGCAGCGAGTACTCGGTCAGGCCCAGGCCCTTGTAGATGTCGTCGCCGATGATCAGCAGCTCGGCGTCCAGCGCCGGGTCCTCGGCGCCCAGGGCCTCCGCGCCGACCTGGGAGAAGTGGCGGTAGCGGCCGCGCTGCTGCTTCTCGTAGCGGTAGAAGGAGCCGGAGTACCACAGCTTCACCGGCAGGCTGCCGCGGATCAGGTTGGCCTGGAGCGCGGCGCGCAGCACCGAGGCCGTGCCCTCCGGGCGCAGGGTGATCTCGTCGCCGCCGCGGGTGGTGAAGGAGTACATCTCCTTGGTGACGATGTCCGTGCTCTCGCCGACGCCGCGCTTGAACATCGCGGTCGACTCGAAGGCCGGGGTCTCGACGTAGCCGTAGCCGGCCCCGCGCAGCGGCGCCGCCATCGCCTCGCGCACCGCGAGGTAGGCCGCCGAGTCGGGCGGGAGGATGTCGAAGGTGCCCGGCGCGTTCTTGAAGGTGCTCATGATGGTCGTGGGTGTCCCTACATGCCGCGGGGTTTGATCTGCGGCGGCGCGGCTTCCGTGAGACCATGCCCGATTACTTCGGAGAAGTAGGGGTTGGTGGCGCGCTCGCGGCCGATCGTGGTCTGGGGGCCGTGGCCGGACAGGACGACGGTCTCGTCCGGCAGCGGCAGGCAGACGCGGGCCAGTGACGCCAGCAACTCTTCGCGGTCGCCGCCGGGGAGGTCCCAGCGGCCGACTGCTCCGGCGAACAGGAGGTCCCCGGTGAAGAGCACCTGCGGGATGTCCTGGAGCTCGGGAGTCCGGAACGTCACTGAGCCCTTGGTATGGCCCGGGGCGTGGTCGACGGTGATCTCCAGACCGGCCAGGCTCAGCACGACGCCGTCGGTGAGCTCCTTGACGTCCGAGGGCTCCACGAACTTGGACCGCCCGAAGATCGGCGTGCCCGGGGCGATGCCCAGCCACGTCTGCGGGTCGGTGAGCATCTCGCGGTCGCCGGGGTGGATGTAGGCGGGGACGCCGTAGTCGCCGCAGACGGGGACCACGCTCATCGTGTGATCGACGTGGCCGTGCGTCAGCAGGACCGCGACCGGCTGCAGCTTGTGCTCGCGGACGACTTCCTCGACCCCGGGGACGGCGTCCTCGCCGGGATCGATGATCACGCACTGCTCACCGGCGCCGGGCGCCACGAGATAGCAGTTCGCACCCAGGCTTCCGGCTGGGAATCCGGCGACTAGCACGCTGCGCCCCACACTATGTTCGGTGATTGCGGTCAGGAGATTTCCCTACGCAGGCTACCGGGGGCGCCGGTCCCTTTGCGAACTCATTGGAAGCTCACAGGTGTTTTCTAGGGAAGGCACCGTACACTGTCCCGCTGATAGCTCGATCACAGAGCGGATCTGATATGACCTCGGCCCGCCGGGCCGACCCACTATCCGGAGGCGAAACGGTGACCAGCAAGGACCGTCAGCGAGAGCTCGAGCGCGCCCGGTATGAGCGCGTCCAGGCCCGCTTGGCCCAGCAGCAGGCGGCCGCCAAGAAGCGCAACATGATCACCGCGGTCGTGGCCGCGGTGGCGGTCGTCGGGATAGGGGTCGGCGTCGCCGTCGCGACCGGCGGCAACGACAAGACGACCAGCGCCGCGAGCTCGACGCCGACCAGCGCGTCCTCGCCGTCGGACACCTCCTCGCCGTCCTCGCCGGCGCCGACCAGCTCCAGCCCGGAGCAGATCGGCTACCAGAAGACCGGCAACGCGTCCAAGGACGTCGGCGTGCCGACCTACAACGCGGCCGACGCGGCCAAGCCGTACACCGCCACGCTCCACTTCGGCTCGGGCGACCTGGCCTTCGAGGCGCTGACCACGAAGGCGCCGTACACCACGTACTCGTTCAAGTACCTGGCCGGCAAGGGCTACTTCGACAACACCAAGTGCCACCGCCTGGTGACCACGGGGATCTACGTGCTGCAGTGCGGCGACCCCAGCGGCACCGGCAGCGGCGGTCCCGGCTACCAGTTCCAGGACGAGAACCTGACCGGCGCCACCTACCCGGCCGGGACCATCGCGATGGCCAACGCCGGACCCGGCACCAACGGCAGCCAGTTCTTCATCTGCTACAAGGACTCCCCGCTGCCGGCGAACTACACCCCGTGGGGCAAGATCACCTCCGGGATGGACGTGGTCACCAAGATCGCGGCCGGCGGCGAGGACGACGCCAACGGGGCCGGAGACGGCCACCCGAAGCTGGACGCCACCATCAAGAGCGTGACCATCAAGTAACCCGGCCGATCCGCGCCAGGGCCCGCCACGGTTGACGGCGGGGCAGGAACAGCGGTTCGATTCCGGAACGTGACGCGGGCCGTCCCCTCATCGGGACGGTCCGCGCTATTGTTTCCCACTGGACGACCGGGACCCGGATCCGTGCAGGTGTATGTGGCGGACCGGTCCGCAGACACCCCGGTCCAGCAGAACTTGGAGGCTCATCGTGGGCGAGGCAACCGAGGCTTGGGGCCGGGTCGCCGAGGACGGCACCGTCTACGTCCGGACCGCCGACGGCGAGCGGCAGGTCGGCTCGTGGGCGGCGGGGTCCCCGGACGAGGCGCTGGCGTACTATCAGCGCAAGTTCGACGGCCTCAAGGTCGAGGTTGACCTGATCGCCAACCGCCTGAAGCAGAGCGGCCCCTCCGCGCCGTCCCCGAAGGACGCCCTGGACAAGATCGGCAAGCTGCGCGAGTCCATCTCCGGCGCCAACGCCGTGGGCGACCTGGACGGCCTGCTGACCCGCCTGGACGGCCTGGTGGAGCTCGCCGAGCAGCGCAAGGCCGAGCACCGCGCGGTCCGCGAGCAGCAGCAGGCCCAGGCCCGCGGCGCCAAGCAGGCCCTGGCCGAGGAGGCCGAGCGCCTGGCGGCCTCCACGGAGTGGCGGGTGGCCGGGGACCGCATGAAGGTCCTCCTGGACGAGTGGAAGGCCGCTCCGCGCCTGGACCGCAAGACCGACGACGAGCTGTGGCACCGCCTGTCCCAGGCCCGCTCGGCCTTCGCCAAGCGCCGCAAGCAGCACTTCGCCGAGCTGGACGCCCAGCGCGTGGAGATCCGCGCCCACAAGGAGCAGCTGATCGCCGAGGCCGAGGCCCTGCAGGACAGCACGGACTGGAACCCCACCGCCGGCCGCTTCCGCGACCTGATGAGCGAGTGGAAGACGGCCGGGCGCGCCCAGCGCGACGTCGAGGACGAGCTCTGGAAGCGCTTCAAGGCCGCCCAGGACACCTTCTTCGCCGCGCGCAACGCGCTCCTGGACGAGCGCAACGGCGCCGAGCGCGAGAACCTGGCCGCCAAGGAGATCCTGGTGGTCGAGGCCGAGGGGCTGCTGCCCATCACCGACCACCGCGCCGCCCGGGTGGCCCTGCGCTCGCTCAACGAGCGCTGGGAGGCCATCGGCCCGGTCCCCCGCGACTCCCGCCAGCGCATCGAGGGCCGGCTGCACACCGTCGACCGCGCCATCGCCGACGCCGAGGCCGCCGAGCTGTCCCGCAAGGACCCCGAGAAGCGCGCCCGCGCCGAGGCCACGGTGGAGCAGCTGCGCACGGCGCTGGAGAAGCTCCGGGTGCAGGCCGACAAGGCCCGCGCCGCCGGTCAGGAGAAGAAGGCCGCGGACGCGGAGGCTTCGATCGCCGCTCGCCAGGAGTGGCTGGCCGAGGCGGAGAAGGCGCTGGCGGAGTTCACGCGCTGAGGTTTGAGGGTTCGGGGTCCGGGCGTCTTCCTTCGGGAGGGCGCCCGGACTGGTTTTGGGGGCTGTGCTGTGGTTGCGGAAGCTCTGCGCGCTTTAGGGGTTGTTCCTTAAGGGGCCCAGGGCCTGGCTACCCGCGCTAGGTCCACGTCGAATGCCCGAAGCCGATCGCCCCGGCCAACGCGAAGGCGGTCGCGGTGAGCATCAGCACGGCGATCACGGCCCCGGCCGCGGCCGTCCCGGGAGCGACCCGCGCCGGCCAGATCCGACTGGGTCGCCGGGGGTCGTAGCGCAGCCGGATCCGACCGTCTGGTGCCTCGGGGAAGGTGGCGCGGCTTCCGGCACGGCGCTTCTCGCCGCGCAGGGTCGTGTACTCATAGACGCGGTGCAGGACGTAGCTCTCGTCGGCGGGATGCGGCGGAACCGTATAGCCCTCACTGGTCGCCAACCCGTCGACCACGACGGTGCGACGCCACGCGGCGGGGTCCCCGACGTAGTCCACACACAGCGCCATCAACATCCACGGCAAGCCCACGACCAGCACCCCGAACCCACCGGCCACCACCCACATCGCAGCCCGATCCCACTGAGCCGCGACCAACAGACCGAGCAGCGCGACAAGATGCGCGGCACCCACCGCGATCAACCCCTTGCGCGCCGGGGACAACGTCATCCGCGCCGGCACTCGACTCCGCACCCGGACACCTTAGCGATCACGGCGTCCCGGTTGTAGACCGAATCGTGCGCTTGCCCAAAACGTTGCGATCGCCCGAAACGCCTGTGCGAATTCAGTCGGCGTCGAAGACCTCTGATGCGCGGGTCGCGGTGACGGCACGATCGAGCCAGGCGTCGAGCTGGTCCAGATCGATGCAGCCCGCCACGCGGGCACGCTGCTCCTCGCTCAGGACGACACCACGCTTGTCCAGGACACGCAACACGGCATCGCTGCGACCCTCAGCACTGCCTTCTGCAAGGCCCTCAGCACGGCCCTCAGCACGGAGCTGTCGCGAGAACGACGAGCGGTAGAAGGAAGTGTCCATCGCCATCATCTGCCTCCAGATCGCGCCGGCCGGGGTGTCCTCCAAGCCGACAAGGGTGAGTTCGGCCAGGTCGAAGGCCTTTTCTTCGTCATCCAGCGTCTTCAGTGCCGAGACCAGCGCTCTCAGTATCGCATCGATCTCGGCGTTGTTCGCGTGAGTCAGCACGGAGAACACCGTCAGGAGGACATCGCGGCTGGCCACCTCCTCATCGACGACCGCCGGCACGTTGTGCGGACCCACCACGAGGGCCCGGAGTGTCAACGCGGCCCACGCCCCGACCCCGTGTTTGAAGGGCTGCGATGCCCACTTCGCGACGCGTTTGTCCTGGCAGACCACAAGCAGCAGAACAGGCAGCTTGTATCTGTCGGCCAGGTACGCGAGGTAGTACATCCACGAAAACGGCTTGTCCGGGTCGCACCCACGCTGCGCCTCGACAAGCACCAGATACGCTTCACCGTCAACCGTTTCGCAGCGCAGTAACGTATCGATGCGCCGCTCCAGCGGCCGGATCTCTGTGACGTCGCCGGAGATGACAGACACCGTGTCAGGTGTCGGCAGCTCCAACCCCAGAGTTTGGAAAGTACGCCCGATGAGCTCCGAATCATGATGAAAGATCCGATGCAGGGCTTCATGCGAAGAACTGACCATGTCAGGGATGATATTCAGGACGGGCGCGGCAAATCAGGCCACGCCCACCCGTTTCACTCCAAAGAGTGCGAAATTCCTCAGGCGTGCTTCGCACTCGTCACCCGATAGACGTCGAACACCCCTTCAACGCCCTTCACCGCCTTCAGCACCGCCCCCAAGTGCGCCGGGTCCGCCATCTCGAACGTGAAGCGCGAGATCGCCACCCGGTCGCGGCTGGTCGTCACCGAGGCCGACAGGATGTTGACGTGCTGGTCCGAGAGCACGCGTGTCACGTCCGAGAGGAGACGCGAGCGGTCAAGCGCCTCTACTTGGATCGCGACGAGAAACATGGACGCCCCTCCGGGCGACCATGACACCTCCACCATCCGTTCGGGCTGGGCGGCCAGGGATTCGATGTTGGTGCAGTCCGCGCGGTGGACGCTGACGCCGGAGGCGCGGGTGATGAAGCCGATGATGTCGTCGCCGGGGACCGGGGTGCAGCAGCGGGCCAGTTTCACCCAGATGTCGTCCGCGCCCTTCACCAGGACGCCGGGGTCGCCGGCGGGGCGGGCCTGGCCTCGGCGGGAGAGCTTCTCGATGTTGCCCGGGACGGTGGCCTCGGCCAGGTCCTCGGTGGCGCCCTCCTCGCCGCCGAGCAGGTGCAGGAGGCGGTGGACCACGTGCTGCGCCGAGACGTGGCCCTCGCCGATGGCGGCGTACAGGGCGCTGATGTCGGCGTGGCGCAGGTCGTGGGCGACGGTGGCCAGGGATTCGGAGGTCATCAGGCGCTGGAGCGGCAGGCCCTGCTTGCGCATGGCCTTGGCCAGCTGGTCCTTGCCCTGCTCGACCGCTTCCTCGCGGCGCTCCTTGGTGTACCACTGGCGGATCTTGTTGCGGGCGCGCGGGGACGCCACGAAGCCCAGCCAGTCGCGGGAGGGCCCGGAGTTGGGCGCCTTGGAGGTGAAGATCTCGACCACGTCGCCGTTGTCCAGCTTGCTGTCCAGCGGGACCAGGCGGCCGTTGACGCGGGCGCCGATGGTGTGGTGCCCGACCTCGGTGTGGACCGCGTAGGCGAAGTCGACCGGGGTCGATCCCGAGGGCAGCGCCATCACCATGCCCTTGGGCGTGAAGACGTAGACCTCGGCAGTGGACAGGTCGAAGCGCAGCGCGTCCAGGAACTCGTTCGGGTCCGCGGTCTCCTTCTGCCAGTCCAGCAGCTGCCGCAGCCACGCCATGTCGCCGCCGGGGTTCGCGGTCCCGGCGCCGTTGGTGGGCTTGCGGACGCCCTCGACCGCGTCCTCCTTGTACTTCCAGTGCGCCGCGACGCCGTACTCGGCGCGGCGGTGCATCGCGAAGGTGCGGATCTGCAGCTCGACGGCCTTGCCGCCGGGGCCGATCACCGTGGTGTGCAAGGACTGGTACATGTTGAACTTCGGCATCGCGATGTAGTCCTTGAACCGGCCCGGGACCGGGTTCCACCGCGCGTGGATGGCGCCGAGCGCCGCGTAGCAGTCGCGCACCGAGTCCACCAGGACCCGGATGCCGACCAGGTCGTAGATGTCGGCGAAGTCGCGGCCGCGCACGATCATCTTCTGGTAGACCGAGTAGTAGTGCTTCGGCCGGCCGGTGACGGTGGCGCGGATCTTGGCCTCGCGCAGGTCGCCGTGCACGGCGTCGATCACCTGCGAGAGGTACTCCTCGCGCTTGGGCGCGCGCTCGGAGACCAGGCGCACGATCTCGTCGTACATCTTGGGGTAGAGGATGGCGAACGCCAGGTCCTCCAGCTCCCACTTGATCGTGTTCATGCCCAGCCGGTGCGCCAGCGGGGCGTAGATCTCCAGCGTCTCGCGGGACTTGCTCTCCTGCTTCTCCCGCTTCATGTAGCGCATGGTGCGCATGTTGTGCAGCCGGTCGGCGAGCTTGATCACCAGCACCCGGATGTCCCGGGCCATGGCCACGACCATCTTGCGCACGGTCTCGGCCTGCGTGGCCTCGCCGAGCTTGACCTTGTCCAGCTTGGTGACGCCGTCGACCAGCAGCGCGACGGTGTCGCCGAAGTCGCCGCGAAGCATGTCGAGCGAGTAGTCGGTGTCCTCGACGGTGTCGTGCAGCAGCCCGGCGCACAGCGTGGGCACGTCCATGCCCAGCTCGGCCAGGATCGTGGTGACCGCCAGCGGATGGGTGATGTACGGGTCGCCGCTCTTGCGCCGCTGGCCGCGGTGGTGGCGCTCGGCGACGGCGTAGGCCTGCTCGACGGGCTTGAGGTCGGCCTTGGGGTGGTTGGCCCGGATGATCTTGAACAGCGGCTCCAGGACCGGCGGCGGTCCGCCGCTGCGAGTGCTGCCCAGGCGCGCCAGGCGCGCGCGGACCCGGCTGGAGCTGGGGCGCGACGGCCCGGACTTGACGGCCGCGTTGAGCGGGACGGGGGGCGCGGCGGGAAGCGCGGGCATGGGAGCCGGACGCGGCGGAACCGAGGGCGCGGAAGGTGCCGACGGCGACGGGGACGGGGACGCCGGGCTTGGGCCGCCGGTGGCCGATGAGCCGGAGGCAGGAGCCGAGGCGGAAGCCGCTGCCGCCGGGGCTGATGCGGAAGGAGCAGAGCCGGCTGCGGTCGGCCCCGAAGCGGTAGAAGCAGGTTCGGCCGAAGCGGTAGAAGCAGAAGCGGCTGCGGCCGGCGCCGAAGTGGCGGAAGCAGGAGCAGCGGCGGTCGGCGCCGAAGCGACAGAAGCAGAAGCAGCCTGAGCGGGAGGCGTCGCCGTGGCAGGCGCGGCCTGCGCGGAGGGAGCCTTGGCCCGCGGAGCGGGTGCGGTCGGCGCGGAGCCAGAGGAAGCGGGCGGCGCAGCAGGCCCACCGGGGGCCGGCACAGCCCGAGCCGAATCCGTCGCCCCACCGCCCTCAGCCGGAGCCGTGGCGGCCCGCGGCGCCTGAGGCTGTCCGTGGTCCTGCGACTTGCCCGCGGGCGTCTCAGCGCCGTTCTCGGCGTTCTGAGCGCCCTCGGTCCCCTGGGGACCCTTGGCTCCGGAACCAGAACCGGAACCCTTACCCCGCCCGGTCTTTCCCGACTTCGCAGCAGCGTCGTTGCCCGTGGCGGCCGTGCCGTTCGCCGCGGCGTCTCCGCCGTCGGTCGCACCGGTCCCGGTCGTCGTCCCGACCTGCTCCTTCGTCGCCAAGCGCGGCCCCTCTCGCGTAGTGGGTGCGCCCAGTGTAACGATCGCCCGGCGGAAGTTGTTTCCCACTCCGGGGAACAACCAGGTCAGACCACCAGAAGGGTGTGGATTCCGGCGTCGGGGAGAGCCGCGGTGAGTCGCTTGCGTCCGTGCAGGAAGCCCAGCTCCATCAGCACCGACAGTCCCACCGGCAGCGCGCCGGCGTCGCGGACCAGGTTGGCGGCCGCGACGGCGGTGCCGCCGGTGGCCAGGATGTCGTCGACGATCATCACGCGCTCGCCGGGTTCGAAGGCGTCGTGGTGGACCTCTATGGTCGCGGTGGCGTATTCAAGCTCGTAGTCCTCGCGGTACGTCGCTCGCGGGAGCTTGCCGGCCTTGCGGACCGGGACGAAGCCGACGCCGGCGGTCAGCGCCACCGGGGCCGCCAGGATGAAGCCCCGCGCCTCCAGGCCCGCCACGCGGGTCGCGCCGGCCGCGCGGACCTGCTCGGCCATCGCCCCGACCACCAGGGCGAACGCCCGGGGGTCGGCGAGCAGCGGGGTGATGTCCTTGAAGACGACGCCCGGCTTCGGGTAGTCCGGGACGTCGAGAATGCCGGTGGCGAGGACCTGAACCAGGTCCTCGCCACCGAGGTTTTCGGGGAAGCTCACTGGAGGGAGCTTACCCTGCGCCTTCGCGCCCGATCGCCACCTCGGGCCTGCTCACACCGCGCGGGGCGGTCCGGGCGGGCCCGGTGCGGGCTAGCGCCGCTTGCCGCTGGGCCGGTTGCGGCCCCGGTCGCCGCGCACCGGCTGGTTGCGCGGGCCGCGGGGGGTGTCCCGCACCTCGCCGGCGCCGGCCGCCTCCAGGTCCTCCGCGTCGCCCTCGTACTCGCCGGCCAGCCGGTCCTGCGTCGGCACGGGGTTGCGCTCGGCGCGGGCCGCGGCCTTGGCCTGGGCGCCGGTCGCCTTGCGCTTGAGGGTGCGCATCTCCGGCTCGCGCTCCTTCAGGTCGGCCAGCAGCGGCGTCGCGATGAAGATCGAGGAGTAGGTGCCCACCGCGATACCGACCAGCAGGGCCAGCGCCAGGTCCTGGAGCACGCCCGCGCCGCCGCTGACCACGGTGCCGGCGAACAGCAGCGCCGCCACCGGGATCAGCGCGATCAGCGAGGTGTTCAGCGAGCGGATCAGGGTCTGGTTGATCGCCAGGTTCGCCGACTGCGTGTAGCTCTGGTCGGTCTTGGTGGAGCCCAGGCCCTTCGTGTTCTCCCGGACCTTGTCGAACACCACGACGGTGTCGTACAGCGAGTAGCCCAGGATCGTCAGGAAGCCGATGACCGTGGCCGGGGAGACCTCGAAGCCGATCAGGGCGTAGATGCCGGCGGTGATCACCAGGTCGTGGATCAGGGCGATGATGCCGGACAGCGCCATCTTCCACTCGTAGAAGATCGCCAGGTACACCATCACCAGCGCCACGAAGATGATCAGACCGGTGATCGCCTTCTGGGTGATCTCATGGCCCCAGGAGCCGGACACCAGGGTGACCGTGACCGCGTTCGGGTTGTCCTTCTGGCCGGCGTCGGTCGCGATCGCCTGGCGCACCTCGGACAGCTGGTTCTGGCTCAGCGGCGTGGTCTTGACGATCACGTGCCGGCCGGTGGAGTCGCTCGAGGTCACGACCTGGGGGTCCTTGACGATCGCCGAGACGGAGTCGGTGATGGTCTTGGTGCTGGCCGTGGGCGACTTGATGTCGAACTGCGACCCGCCCCGGAAGTCCAGGGTGAAGTTCAGGCCGAACACCACCAGGGACACGGCCGAGATGAGCAGAAGCGCGCCGGAGATGGTGTACCAGCGCTTCTGCTTGCCGATGAAGTCGTAGGAGACCTCGCCGCGGTACAGGCGGTTGCCCCAGCTGTTGGAGGCGGACATCAGGCTTCCATCCCTTCCGCGGAGCCCCGGCGGGCGGCGGCACGGCGGTCGACGATCGTCTGGCGGATGCCCGGCGACTTCTTGACGCCCAGGCGGTTGGGATCCAGCCCGGACCACGGGTGGCCGTCGTTGAAGAACTTGCGGCGGGCCAGCAGCGTGACGACCGGCTTGGTGAACATGAACACCACGACGATGTCCAGCAGCGTGGTCAGACCCAGGGTGAAGGCGAAGCCCTTCACCGTGCCGATCGAGACCTCGTACAGGACGAAGGCGGCCAGGAAGGACACGAAGTCCGAGGAGATGATGGTGCGCCGGGCCCGGACCCAGCCGTGGTCCACGGCTGTGCGCAGGGTACGGCCCTCACGGACCTCGTCGCGGAGTCGTTCGAAGAAGATGACGAACGAGTCCGCGGTGATGCCGATGGCGACCACCAGACCCGCGACGCCGGCCAGCGAGAGCCGGAAGCCCATCGCCGGGCCCAGCAGGCTGGCCAGGGCGTAGGTGAGGATCCCGGAGATCACCAGCGAGGACACGGCGACGATCGACAGGCCGCGGTAGTAGGCGATCAGGTACAGGACGACCAGCGCCAGGCCGATCGCGCCGGCGATCAGGCCGGCTTCCAGCTGGTTGCCGGCCAGCGAGGCCGAGATCTGCGAGACGTTGCCCTGGTCGAAGGTGATCGGCAGCGCGCCGTACTTCAGCACGTCGGCCAGGTTCTCGGCGGTCTTCTGGGTGAAGTTGCCGGTGATCTGCGCGTTGCCGTCGGTGATCGGCTGCTGCACGGTGGCCGCGCTGTAGACGACGCCGTCCAGGTCGACGGCGAACTGGCCGCCGTCGGCGTTCAGCGCGGTGGTGACGCGGCCGAAGTCCGCGGTGCCCTTCTTGTCGAAGGACAGGTTCACCTGCCAGGCGCCGGTCAGGAACTGGTTCGCCCCGCCGGCCGTCACCGGGTTGGCCGAGGCGCTGCTCAGGTTCTTGCCGTCGACGTCGGCCGGTTCCAGCAGGTAGGGGACCTTCGCGGTGAAGTCACAGCCGACCGCGTACTGGTTGGCGGCGAACATGTTGCCCAGGTTCGACGGCGGCTTGGTGCAGTCGATGGTCTCGTACAGGTTCAGCGTGGCGGCGTCCGGCTGGGTCTGCTTGACCGAGCCGTCCGGAGCGGTGGTCGCCACCGAGGGCGCCGAGGAGCTCGGCGCGGACGGGGCCGGGGAGCTCGGGGTCGCGGGCGTCGACGGCGTCGAGGCCGCGCTCTTGGAGCTCGCGGTCGCGGTCGCGCTGCCGCTCGGCGTGGTCGGGGTGTTCCCGCTGCCGCTGGTGGAGTCCTTCAGGCCGGAGTCGGCGACCCGGTGCTGGGTGGACGTCGAGGTGCCCGACGGCGAGGAGGGCGTGCTCGGCTTGGACTCGCTGCCGCTGCTCTTGGTCGCCGGCGAGGTCGCCGAGGAGGACGGCTTGGAGCTGGAGGACCCGGACGGCGCGCCGGAGGTGCCCGACGGGCTCGGGCTCGGCGTGGAGGCCTGCGGCGTGTTCGGCGTGACGCTCTGGCGCTGCGGGATGCCGTACTGCGTGACGTCGGGGACGACCGTCCGGAAGTACAGCTTCGCGGTCTGGCCGAGTTCGGCGAGCAGCTCCGAGGAGTTCTTGCCCGGCAGGTCGACCTCGATCGCGTTGTTGCCCTGCTTGGTCACCTCGGCTTCGGACACACCCTGGCCGTTGACGCGGTTGCGCATGATCTGCAGCGCGGTGTCCATGTCGCTGGCCGCCGGGGCCTTGTTGCCGTGGGCGGTCATCACCATGGTGGTGCCGCCGGCCAGATCGATACCGAGCTGGGGCGTGCGGTGCCCGGTGCCGATCATGGTGCCGACCAGCGCCATGATGACGGCGGCCAGCGCCGTCAGGGGGGTCCATGGGCTCGTCTTGCGGTTGCGGGACCGCGGAGCCTTCGATCCGGCCAAGGGATTCGTCCGTCTCTTCGTGTGTCGTGTCGTGTCCGGCGCCGGCGCGTCGGTCACACCCCACGCCGCCCCGCCGCACCGGACCGGGGTTCACGGTCCGTGGCGGCGGTGCGACCTTACAGGTTTTGGCTGTCGAAACCTTTTGTGTCGGTGAGCCTGGTCGCGACCTGGGTCACGACTTCGCCGGCTCGGCGTCCTTGACCTCCTCGGAGGCCTCGGCCGTCGCGGCCTGCCCGGCGGAGCCGTCCGCGGCCTTGGCCGCGGGCTCGTCGTCGGCCGGCGCGGCGTCCTGAGCGGGCACGGCGTCCTGCACGGAGTGCGGCGCGTCGCCGATGCCGCCGGGGGTCGGCGCGTCCTGGCCGTCCACGGCGTCGCTCTCGGCGTCGCCCTCGGCCTCGGTCTCGGCCTCGTCGTCCAGGATGATGCCGACGATCGCGGGCTTGCCGAACTTGATGCGCGTCCCCGGGGTGGTCTCCACGATGGCCCAGTCGTCACCGACCTCGACGATGGTGCCCATGATCTGGGCGGTGGTCCGCACCTGGGCACCGGGCTGGAGGTGCTGCAGCATGTCGGACTGCTGCGACCGCGCACGCTTTTGCGGACGGATCATCATGAAGTAGAACATGGCCCCGATCAGGACGATCCAGATCAGGAAGACGGGAGATCCCATAGGTGTCGCTGGTCCTTGGTGAAGACCGCCGGCGCCGGGCCGGGAGGTCGTTGATGGGCGGTGGGGGGCACCGCCCGACTCGCGGGAGTTTATGCGAGCGGATACGCCCCGAACAACGGTCCGGGGCCTACGGCCGGTTCCCGTGACCCAACGTAGTCGAAATCATCCGGAACTTGTGAACCCCCAGAGCCGCATGAGCCGGCCGATGGCTGGTGGGGACGATGTTCCCGATGGTGTGCCACCAGTTCGCGTGAGATGTCCGATATCGAATGGGTATTGACGGCGTTCACCGGTTCACGGTGCGCTGAGCCCGAAATGCGCCCACGCCGCGGCGGTCGCGATCCGGCCCCGCGGCGTGCGCGCCAGCAGGCCCTCGCGGACCAGGAACGGCTCGGCGACCTCCTCGACCGTCTCGGACTCCTCCCCCACCGCCACGGCCAGCGTGGACAGCCCCACCGGGCCGCCGCCGAACAGCTTGAGCAGGGCGTGCAGCACCGCGCGGTCCAGGCGGTCCAGGCCGCGCTCGTCCACCTCGTAGACGTCCAGGGCGGCCCTGGCGATGCCCAGGTCCACCGCGCCGTCGGCCTTCACCTCGGCGTAGTCCCGGACCCGGCGCAGCAGCCGGTTGGCGATGCGCGGGGTGCCGCGCGAGCGCCCCGCCAGCTCTTTCGCGCCATCGGTGTCGATCCGCACGTTCAAGAGCCGCGCCGAGCGGTTGACCACGTACTCCAGGTCGGCGGCGGAGTAGAACTCCAGGTGCGCGGTGAACCCGAAGCGGTCGCGCAGCGGCGCCGGCAGCAGCCCGGAGCGCGTGGTGGCGCCGACGAGCGTGAACGGCGGAAGTTCCAGCGGGATCGCGGTGGCGCCGGGGCCCTTGCCGACGATCACGTCGACCCGGAAGTCCTCCATCGCCATGTAGAGCATCTCCTCGGCGGGCCGGGACATGCGGTGGATCTCGTCGACGAACAGCACCTCGCCGTCGGACAGCGAGGAAAGGATCGCCGCCAGGTCCCCGGCGTGCTGGATGGCCGGCCCGGAGGTGATGCGGATCGGCGTCTGCAGCTCGTTGGCGATGATCATCGACAACGTGGTCTTGCCGAGCCCGGGGGGCCCGGACAGCAGGATGTGGTCCGGGGACGCCTGGCGCATCCGGGCCGCGTCCAGCACCAGCGAGAGCTGGTCGCGCACCTTGGGCTGCCCGACGAACTCGGCCAGCCGCTTGGGCCGCAGCGCCGCCTCGGCCGCCTGCTCCTCGGCGTCGCCGGTGACGGCGGTGCCGGAGACGAGGCGTTCGGTTTCGTGGTCCACGGCGGCGGTTCTCCTACGATCTGTTCAGGGTGCTCGGGACGGGCTCGGGGTCCATCGTGTCAGGGCGTGGCGACCCTACTTCTTCATGGTCCGCAGCGCCGCCTTCAACAGCGGCCCGAGCTGCACGGTCTGCCCCGCCGCCTCCTGCTCGGCGGCCAGCGGGCCGACCGCGCTCACCGCGTCGTCGGCCTCGCGCGCCGACCAGCCCAGACCCGTCAGCGCCTCCAGCAGCTGCACGCGCCAGGAGCCCAGGCCCGCGCGGCTCCAGCCGTTCTGCGCCTGCCCCGGCACCGCGCCGGTCGGCGGGCCCAGGCGCTCCTTGAGCTCCAGCAGCAGCCGCTGCGCGCCCTTCTTGCCGATCCCCGGGACCTGCGTCAGGGCGGCCTCGTCGCCGGTCATGAAGATGGTCCGCAGCGTGTCGGGCGCGTGCACCGAGAGCATCGCCTGCGCCACCTTCGGGCCGATGCCGCTGGCGGTCTGCAAGAGCTCGAAGACGGCGCGCTCGTCGTCGGTGGCGAAGCCGTAGAGGGTCAGCGAGTCCTCGCGGACCACCATCGCGGTGAAGAGCTTGGCCTTCTCCCCCACGGTCAGCCCGGCCAGCGTGCCGGGGCCGCAGTGCACGAGCATCCCGACGCCGCCCACCTCGACCACGGCGCTGGTCGGGTTCACCATGGCCACCGGGCCGGACACGAAGGCGATCACGCGCCACTCCTCACTGTGCTGTTCACCTGCTGTGCACGTTCTTCGAAGTCACCGCTGCTTGGCGATCGCCGCGGCCAGCCGGCTCTGCGCCGTCCCCCGCCAGATGTGGCAGATGGCCAGCGCCGCGGCGTCGGCGGCGTCGGCGGGCTTGGGCGGCTCGGTCAGCCGCAGCACCCGCGCCACCATCATCCCGACCTGACTCTTGTCCGCCCGCCCCGACCCGCTGATCGCCGCCTTGACCTCGCTGGGAGTGTGCAGCGCGACCGGCAGCCCGTGCCGCGCGGCCACCAGCATCGCCACCGCGCTGGCCTGCGCGGTGCCCATCACGGTGCTGACGTTGTGCTGGCTGAAGACCCGCTCGACGGCCACCGCCTCGGGCCGGTGCTCGGCGAGCCACTCCTCCAGCCCCTTCTCGATCTCCAGCAGCCGCCGCGAGAGGTCCATGGTCGCCGGGGTGCGGATGACGCCGACCCCGACCAGCGTCAGCGGCCGCCCGGGCCGCCCCTCGACGACCCCCACGCCGCATCGCGTCAGACCCGGATCGACCCCCAGCACCCGCACGCGCGCCGACCTCCGTCGCCTGGAACAGCAGTTCTCTTGTTCAGGGAAGCCTAGCGTCGTGGGCCACCAGAACGACGGAGCCGGGCCGCCTCAGCCGCCCGGCTCCGTCAAAACCCGCGCCCATCAGGCGTCGATCTTCTCCATGACCTCGTCGGAGACGTCGAAGTTGGCGTAGACGTTCTGCACGTCGTCGCTGTCCTCCAGCGCCTCGATGAGGCGGAAGACCTTGCGCGCGCCGTCCTCGTCCAGCTCCACCTGCACCGAGGGCAGGAAGGGCGACTCGGCCGACTCGTAGTCGATCCCGGCGCCCTGCAGCGCGGTGCGGACCGGGATCAGGTCCCCGGCCTCGCTGACCACCTCGAAGGACTCGCCGAGGTCGTTGACCTCCTCGGCGCCGGCCTCGAGCACGGCCATCAGGATGTCGTCCTCGGTCAGGTTCCCGGCCTTGGGGACGAGCACGACACCCTTGCGGGCGAACATGTACGACACCGAGCCCGGGTCGGCCATCGAGCCGCCGTTGCGGGTCATGGCCACGCGCACCTCGGAGGCGGCGCGGTTGCGGTTGTCGGTCAGGCACTCGATCAGGACCGCCACGCCGTTCGGGGCGTAGCCCTCGTACATGATGGTCTGCCAGTCGGCGCCGCCGGCCTCGGCACCGGAGCCGCGCTTGATCGCGCGGTCGATGTTGTCGGCCGGGACCGAGTTCTTCTTGGCCTTCTGTACCGCGTCGAAGAGCGTGGGGTTACCCGTGACATCTCCGCCGCCGGTCTTGGCCGCGACTTCGATGTTCTTGATCAGCCGGGCGAACAGCTTGCCGCGCTTGGCGTCGATGACCGCCTTCTTGTGCTTGGTGGTCGCCCATTTGGAGTGGCCGGACATTACCCCTGCTCCCTAACTACGAATTCATTCAGGCTGCGCCGCGTCCGTGCACCATCGCCACGAAGTACTCGTGCACGCGGTGGTCCGCGGTCAGCTCCGGATGGAAGGACGTCGCCAGCAGGTTTCCCTGCCGGACCGCGACGATCCTACCGATAGCCGGGCCACTGGTGACGCGAGCCAGCACCTCGACACCCTCGTCGAGCTCCTCCACCCACGGTGCGCGGATGAAGACGCCGGTCAGTTCGCCACTGTACTTATCAGCGACTTCGCCGCGGGCGTCGAAGGAGATCGGCTCCTCGAAGGACTCCGTCTGCCGTCCGAAAGCGTTGCGCCGCACGGTGATCGGCAGCCCGCCGAAGGTCTCCTGGCCGACGGCGGCGTCGGTGATCCGGTCGGCCAGCATGATCATTCCGGCGCAGGTGCCGAAGACCGGCATCCCCTCGGCGATCCGCTTGCGGACGGGGGCGAACATGTCGGCGTTGGTGGCGAGCTTCCACATCGCGGTGGACTCCCCGCCCGGGACCACGAGCGCGTCGACCGCGTCCAGATCGGCCGGGCGGCGGACCAGCGCGGTGGTCGCGCCGATCGCCTTCAGGGACGCGACGTGCTCGCGGAAGTCGCCTTGCAGCGCGAGCACGCCGATCGTCTTGGTGGTCGTCTGTGCTGGCGTCTGTGTTGCCGTCTCCGCCATGCGGTTACCAGCCGCGGGAGGCGTAGCGCTGCTCGGCCGGCAGCGTGTCCAGGTTGATCCCGACGATCGCCTCGCCGAGGTTGCGGGAGACCTTGGCGATCAGGTCCGCGTCGTCGTAGTGCGTGGTGGCCTCGACGATGGCCTTGGCGCGCTTCTCCGGGTCGCCGGACTTGAAGATGCCCGAGCCCACGAACACGCCCTCGGCGCCGAGCTGCATCATCATCGCGGCGTCGGCCGGGGTGGCGATGCCGCCGGCGGTGAACAGCACGACCGGCAGCTTGCCGGTGCGCGCGACCTCCTTGACCAGCTCGTAGGGCGCCTGGTGGTTCTTGGCGGCCAGGAAGAGCTCGGACTCGTCCAGGGTGGTGAGCTTGCGGATGTCGGCGCGCAGCTGGCGCATGTGCCGGGTGGCCTCGACCACGTTGCCGGTGCCGGCCTCGCCCTTGGAGCGGATCATCGCCGCGCCCTCGGCGATCCGGCGCAGGGCCTCGCCCAGGTTGGTGGCGCCGCAGACGAAGGGGACGGTGAAGGCCCACTTGTCGATGTGGTGGGTCTCGTCGGCCGGGGTGAGCACCTCGGACTCGTCGATGTAGTCCACGCCGAGCGCCTGCAGCACCTGGGCCTCGACGAAGTGGCCGATCCGGGCCTTGGCCATGACCGGGATGGAGACGGCCTCGATGATGCCGTCGACCATGTCCGGGTCGCTCATCCGCGCCACGCCGCCGTCCTTGCGGATGTCGGCGGGCACCCGCTCCAGGGCCATGACCGCGACCGCGCCGGCGTCCTCGGCGATCTTGGCCTGCTCGGGGGTGACGACGTCCATGATCACGCCGCCCTTGAGCATCTCGGCCATGCCGCGCTTGACGCGGGCGGTACCGACTTCGGGTGCCTGAGCGCTGTTCTCGTTCACGGACACGGAGGACCTCACAGGGGGAAGGATTGTCGGATGAGCGGACTGCTCCCGGAGCACCATCCTAGAGGGCGCGCAAGCGTGATCCACCTGACAATGTGGCCAGGTCAGGATGCGGGAGTGGACGGTGAGGCGGCTTGCGTCCGATGAGGCTTGTCATATTTGCTGGTCGGTGACGGTCCTTACACTCGCGCCAGTCCCCCACCACCCTCGGCTACGCCGCGGCCATGCCCCGCAAACCGAGGGGTTCCTCGTCATCCATCTCGAAGGTGTCGGGGAACGGCGCGTGCCCGGCCAGCCGGAACCACCGCACCAGCCGCTGCCGCCGCAGGACCCAGGTGACCCGCACCGCGTCGTTGTAGAAGTGCCGCGCCAACTGCACCCGCCGGCACGAGGAGTCCAGCTCGACCAGCAGCGCGCCCCCGCCGGGCCGCTCCTTGAGCCCCAGGCTCTCCTTCGGATCGTCGAACACGTCCCGCAGCACCCGCGTCAGATTCGTCTCGGCGAGGTCGCGGGACTCGGCGGCGGCTTCGCGCGCGGTGTGCGCGGCGTCGTCGAGCAGGATCGAGGCGGCCGGATCCAGCAGCCGCGAGGCCGCCAGGTCCAGCGAGACCGACGCGCGCCGCACGAGCTGCGCGTCGAGCGCGGCCCACGCGGCGTCCCGGCGGGTGTGCAGCCGGTCCAGCCGGTTGGCGGTCCAGCTGAGGTAGACGCCGATGAGCAGGACGACCGCTGCGGCGTAGACGAGGACGGACACGGAGGGTCAGCCTAGTGGGCCCGGACGGGTCTGGGCTGCGTGGTTGAGGAGTGGACGGGTGCGGACGGGGCGCGGACAGGTCCGTGGGGGTGCACGCACCCCCGCCGTTTCGGCATGCCTGCACGATCGTGCGGCGGCTGCGGGTTCCCGATGCTGGAAGCATGTGCGACAAGGCATCCGGCCTGGGCCCGGCGCTCGGCAGTCTGCTGGAAACCGTGCGGCGCCGCACCACGCTGAAAGCCGCCGACCTGCCGCGATTCCCCGCGCGCGTCGAGGACGGCGTCCACTTCTGCCTGGCGACATTGCTGCGCGGCTGGCCGGACGGCCGGACACGGGTCCTGATCTCGGTGTCGGCCAGGGACGGCCGGCTCGGCGTCGTCCTGTTCGATCCGGAGACCACTGACATCGCGCACATCGCCACCGCGGCCGGCTGGGAGGCCGTCGCCGGACGCATCGCGGCGCTCAAGGGCACCGTGGCATCGGGCCCCAACTTCGGCGGGTTGATCATCACGATCGATATTCCCGTTGCGGGGCGGAACGCCGCCCTGTAGACGATGAGCATGCAGGGGGTGACGAGGTCCAGTCCGCGACCGGGTCGGAACCGCCGCCCGAAGAGTCCTGAGCCGCTTCGCCGCCTCGCTCAGGCGTCGTTCACTCCTTCACTCCTTCGCGGCCCGCGCCCGGTACGCCGCGACCGTCGTCCGGCTCGCGCACGCGTTCCCGCAGAAGCGGCGCGTGCGGTTGCGGGACTGGTCCACGAAGTAGTTCCCGCAGCCGTCGGCGGCGCAGCGGCCCAGGGTCACGGCCGGGTCGCCGGCCGCGACCAGGGCCAGCTTGGCGGCGACGAGCTGGCCGAGCCAGCGTTCGGCGGGGGCGCCGTTGCGGCTGAAGTGGATGTGCCAGAAGCCGGTGCCGTCGTGGTCGGACAGGTGCATCTCCGGCGGGTAGTCGCGCAGGAGCCGGTGGACCGCGTCGGGCGCGGTGCCGTCGACGAGCTGGGCCAGCGCCGTGGCGACCAGGTGCGGCAGGCCTCCGTAGGCGCCGTCCGGCGGGGGTGTGACCTCGTGCTGGTCGAAGAAGTCCGCGACCAGCTCGCCGCCCAGGTCCAGGGTGCCGGTGTTGGCCAGCTCCACGGCCAGCCGGGTCACGTTGCCAATGTAGTCACCGTATTGCACTTGACCGCCTACATCGTGGATTCCTAAGGTAGGCACCATGATAGCTGACACCACCTACACGGCTCGCCGCCTGTGGCTGCTCGGGGAGTGGGACGCCGCGCTCTCCGCCCTCGGCCCGGACGCGGACCCCGAGCTGCGTGCCGAGATAGCCGTCGAGCGCTGGTTCTTCCAATGGGCCGGGCACGACGAGGCCGAGCAGGCCGTCGCCGTCCTGGACCAGGGCACCCCGGCGGCGCAGGTGCTGCGGGCGCGGCTGGCCTACAGCCGCTTGCTCTTCCGCCGCGACCCGCGCCCCGACGACCGCGCCGCCTCCGAGGCCGGCTATCAGGAGGCCGTGCAGCTCAGCGACGGCGCCGCACTCGGCTGGGCGGAGTTCCACTGGGGCACCCTGCTCGACAACATCGACGAGGACGCGGACGCCGCTCGCCCGCACTTCGAGACAGCGCTCGAACTCGCGGTGAAGCACGGCGACGCGGCGCTGGAGGCGATCGCCGTCCGTCACCTGGCGCCGTACCAGGACCCCGCGGGGGCGATCCGGATGCTGCGACGCTCGCTGCACCTGCGGACGGCCCTCGGCGCCCGGGCGTACTCGGTCGCCGCGCAGGCCACCCTGGCCGCCGCCCTGCCCGAGGACGACCCCGAGCGCGCCGACCTGACCGAGGCCTACCTCGCCGGCGCGGAGGCGCTGGGAATCGTGTGGCTGCTCGGCGGCGGGACCGGGTCCACCGAGGACTTCAAGGACTGAGGCGCGGCCGGCAGAAACAATTCGGCCCGGGCGATCGCATCACCCGGGCCGACACAGCGTGTTGAGGTAAGACCGCCTCAGAGCTCCAGCGGCTCAGAGGTCCAGCGCCCAGCACTTCACAGCTCCAGCGCCCAGCACCTCACGGCTCCAGCGCCTCGTCGATCCGCAGCACGTCCACCACCGCGGACCGTCCGACCGGCGCCGTCGTCACCATCTCGTACACCGCCAGCAGGTCCTTGGCCACCACCGACCAGTCGTAGCGCCGCACCGCCAGCGACGCGGCGGCCGAGAGCTGCTCGCGGTCGGCGGCGTCGCCCAGCAGCTCGATCGCGGCCTTGGCCAGGGCCTGGGCGTCGCCGGTGGGGAACATGCGGCCGACCGTGCCGCCCTCCAGGACCAGGCCGAACGCGTCCAGGTCGCTGGCCAGCACCGGGGCGCCGGCCGACATGGCCTCGACCAGGATGATGCCGAAGCTCTCGCCGCCGAGGTTGGGGGCGACGTAGACGTCCACGCTGGAGAGCAGGCGTGCCTTGTCCACGTCGGAGAGCCGGCCCAGGAACTCCACCTGGCCGCGGACGTCCTCCGGCAGCAGGTCCGCCGCCTCCTCGATGTCGCCGCCGCCGAGGACCAGCAGGCGGACGCCGGGCCGCGCGGCCGCGATCTCCGGGAACGCCGCCAGCAGCGTGGGCAGGCCCTTGCGCTCCTCCAGGCGGCCGATGAAGGCCAGGGTGCCGCCCTGGCCGGGCTGCGTCTGCCATTCGGCCTTGGGCTCGGCGCGCTCGTAGAAGCCGACGTCCACGCCGTTGGGGATCACCACGGCGTCGCCGCCCAGGTGCTCGACCAGGGTGCGGCGGGCGTATTCGGACACCGCGATGCGGGCGCTGATCTTCTCCAGCGTGGGCTGCAGGATCGGGTAGGCGACGGTCATCGCGCGCGAGCGCGGGTTGGCGGTGTGGAAGGTGGCCACGATCGGCCCGGAGCCGGCCCAGCAGGCCAGCATCGACAGGCTCGGGGAGGACGGCTCGTGCACGTGCAGCACGTCGAAGGCGCCGTCGTGCAGCCAGCGCCGGACCCGGGCGGCGGACAGGAAGCCGAAGTTCACGCGCGCCACCGAGCCGTTGTACGGCACCGGCACCGCACGGCCGGCGTGCGTGACGTACGCCGGCAGCGCCGCCTCGTCGTCGGCCGGGGCCAGCACCGAGACCTCGTGGCCCAGCCGGATCAGGTGCACGGCCAGGTCTCGGACGTGGTTCTGCACGCCGCCGGGGATGTCCCACGCGTAGGGGCAGACCACGCCGATCTTCACGGCGCCTCCTGGGCGGAGGGTTCCGCGGGCTCTGCGGACTCTGAGGGCTCTGAGGGCTCTGCGGGCTCTGCGGGCTCTGCGGGCTTTGGGGGTTTTGCGGACTCCGAAGGCTCCGCAGCCTCCGCCGCCGACTGCTCCGGCACCACCACCGCCGTGGCCTTGGGTGCCTTGGCGGGGTCCAGGTCGGCGAGGAAGAACTTCTGCATCATGTGCCAGTCCGCGGGATGCGCGGCGATGCCCTCGGCATAGTTGTCGGCGAGCTGCTGGCACATCACGGCCACCTTCTCGGGCCGCTTGCCGTCCTCCGGGACCGGGATCTCGGGGCGCACCCTTACGCTCATCCGACCATACGACGGATACCAGAGCTGCACCGGCAGCAGCACCGCGCCGGTCTGCACCGCCAGCGCCGCGGGCCCCGCCGCGATCCGCGTGGCCTCCCCGAACATCGTCACCTGCGCGCCGCTGGCGCTCAGGTCCCGGTCGGCGACCAGCGCCACGGACTTGCCGGCCCGCAGCCGCCGGGCCAGTGTGCCGAAGACCGAGGGGCCGCCGTCGTGCGGCAGCACCTCCATGCCCAGGCCCCGCCGGTAGTCCAGGAACTTCTCCGCCACCGACTCCGGCTTGAGGTGCTCGGCGACGGTGGTGAAGCCCTCGCCCATGTAGTTCACCAGCCACACCCCGGCGTGGTCGTAGTTGCCGGTGTGGCCCAGCGCCATGATCACGCCGCGCCCGGAGTCCAGCGCGTCCTGGAGCCGCTTGATGTCCTCGGCGGGGAAGTCGACGCTGTCCATGATCCGCTCGCGGCTCCACGTCGGGGCGCGGAACTGCTCGCAGTACTGCCGCAACGCCGAGCGCATCGCCCGGTGCGACATCTCCCGCAGTTCCTTCTCCGGCGTGTCCTTGCCCAGGACGCGCAACAGGTTCTTCTCCAGCTGCCGCACCCCGCCGCCGCGCTTGGCCCAGAGCCGGTCGGCGATGAAATCGAACAGCCGGTACGCCGTGCGCTCCGGCAGCAGCTTCACCGCCGTCCAGGCCGCCCCGTAGCCCCAGCTGACGAAACGCTCCTTGGTGCTCTCCCCGCTCACGCCGACGTCTCCCCCTCCTCGGCCTCGGCCTTCTGCTCTGCCTGGGCCTTCTGCTCGGCCTCGGCCTTCTGCTCGGGCCGGGCCTTGACCAGCAGTTCTGTGCGAACCAGCCACACCCGCTGCGTGAGTGTGACGAGGGACCCGATGGCGATGGCCCACAGCGCGACCGCCTGGATGTAGGGCACGCCGAGCCCGGCGAGCCCGGTCGCCACCAGCGACCCGACGAGCCGCTCGCTGCGCTCGACGTAGCCGACGTTCGCGTCCACCCCGAGGCCCTCGGCCCGGGCCCGGGCGTACGACACCACAGCGCCGAGCCCCATGATCGCCAGACAGACCCCGAACAGGACCGGCTGGTTCCCGCCGCGCCCGAACCACCACGCCAGGCCGCCGAAGATCGCCGCGTCCGCGAGCCGGTCGAGCGTGGAGTCCCAGAAGGCGCCGAACTTGTCCTCGCGCTGCACCATCCGCGCCATGGTCCCGTCGACCAGGTCGGAGAACACGAACGCGGTGATGACCACGGTCCCGACGAAGAACGACCCCCGCGGGTAGAAGCACAGCGCGCCGGCGATCACGCCGAGCGTGCCGACCAGCGTCACCGCGTCCGGGCTGATCCCCTTGCTCAGGAAGAATCGGGCGGTCGGGGTGAAGATGGCAGTGAAGAAGGCACGCGCGTAACGGTTGAGCATGACCGTCCTGAAATCGGGTACGTGGGGTCGGTGGGGCGTGGATCCACGGCCAGCCGACCGCGAGGCCATCATAGGGGCCCGCCGCTGCCGCCTACTGGTTCAGCGCTGAGACCGCCGCCCGCACCATCGCCGTGAGCACCGAGGTGTCCATTCCGACACCCCACACTTCCCGGCCGTCCACCCGCGAGCGGATGTAGCAGACCGCCGCGGCGTCGGCACCCTCGGCCAGGGCGTGCTCGGAGTAGTCCAGGATCTCGAAGCCGATCCCGGCCTTCGCCAGGGCCACGGTCAGCGCGGACAGCGGCCCGTTCCCGATGCCCGCCACCGGGATCACCTTGCCGTCGGCGCGCACGACGGTGGCCTCGGCGCGGTGCGCGCCGTCCCCGAGCTCCTGGAACGCGGTCTCGGTCAGCTTCCACCGGCCGTCCTCCCCCGGCGCCACGTAGGCCGACCGGAACAGCTCCCACAGATCCTCCGGCGCCATCTCGCGGCCGTGCTCGTCGGTCGCGCGCTGCACCACCTTGGAGAACCCGGGCTGGAAGTCGCGCGGCAGATCGACGCCGTAGTGCGTGCGCAGCAGGTACGCGATCCCGCCCTTGCCCGACTGGCTGTTGACCCGGATCACGCCCCGGTAGCCGCGGCCGACGTCGGCCGGGTCGATCGGCAGGTACGGCACGTCCCACGGCGCCCGGCTCTCCGGCACCCCCAGCTCCGCGGCGCGCGCCGCGTGGTGCGCCATGCCCTTGCTGATGGCGTCCTGGTGCGTGCCGGAGAACGCGGT
This sequence comes from Catenulispora sp. MAP12-49, assembly GCF_041262705.1. Taxonomy (NCBI): domain Bacteria; kingdom Bacillati; phylum Actinomycetota; class Actinomycetes; order Catenulisporales; family Catenulisporaceae; genus Catenulispora; species Catenulispora sp. MAP12-49. The sequence continues at coordinate 188,251 of NZ_JBGCCP010000017.1, forward strand.
GTAGACGAGGTCGCCGCCGTAGGGGTGCCGGACGTGGACCGGGATGCGGTTGCAGTCCTCGACCACGTCCTTGATCGCGTCGATGTCGGAGAAGTCGATCATCGGGTCCACGCCCTGGGCGTGCAGGTTCAGCCCCAGCGTGACCAGGTCGACGTTGCCGGTCCGCTCGCCGTTGCCGAACAGGCAGCCCTCGACGCGCTGCGCCCCGGCCAGCACCGCGAGCTCGGCGCAGGCCACGCCGGTGCCGCGGTCGTTGTGCGGGTGCACGGACAGGATGACGTGCTCGCGCCGGGCCAGGTGGCGGCTCATGTACTCGATCTGGTCGGCGTAGACGTTCGGCGTGGCCACCTCGACCGTGGCCGGCAGGTTGTGCACGACCGGGCGGTCGGCGCAGGCGTCCCAGATCTCGGTGACGCGGTCGCAGACCTCGATCACATAGTCCGGTTCGGTCAGGATGAACACCTCCGGACTGAACTGGAACCTCGTCCTCTCAGCGCCGCTCCGCTGCTCGGCCAGCTTGGCGACCAGTCCCGCGGCGTCCTCGATCATCGTCCGGACCTCGGCGCGGCTGCCGCGCAGCACCAGGTCGCGCCAGGCCGGGGCGGTCGCGGTGTACAGGTGGACCAGGACGTTCGGCAGGCCTTCGACGGCCTCGAAGGTGCGCTCGATCAGCTCGGGCTTGGCCGGGGTGAAGACCGAGATGGTCACGTCCTCGGGGACGGCTCCCTCTTGGTGCCGAGCCGCCAGCGACCGCACGAAGTCGAAGTCGGTCTGGCTGGCCGAGGGATAGGCGACCTCGATCTCCTTGAAGCCCATCCGCAGGAACAGGTCGAACATCCTCGTCTTGCGCGCGGTGTCCATCGGCTCGGCGAGCGCCTGGTTGCCGTCGCGCAGGTCCACCGGGACCCACAGCGGCGCGGCGGTGAACCGGTTGTCGGGCCACGTGCGCGCGGGGTGTGCCGCATCGGCGAGCGGGACCTCGACCCGCTCGAACACGTTCCGGTAGCGGTACGAGGGCATCGGGCTGGGCTGCTGGGGGTTCCACGGCGGGGTCATGGGCGAGGTCATGGGCGAGGTCACGGGCGGGGTCGCGGCTCGGGTCGTCATGCCTCCGAAGGCTAGCACTCCTCAGACAAGCTGAGCACCTGAGTTGCTGAGCGGTGCCCGGGCGGTGGTACAACTGGGGCCGTGAGCCTGCGATCCATCCAGCCCAGCCCGCTCGTGGAGCAGGCCGCCGAGCAGCTGCGCGAGCAGATCACCGGCGGGGCGTGGCCGGTCGGCACCAAGCTGCCCGGCGAGACCACGCTGGCCGCGTCCCTGGGCGTCGGCCGCTCCACCGTGCGCGAGGCGATCCGCGCGCTGGCCGGCGAGGGGCTGCTCCAGCCCCGGCAGGGCGCGGGGGTGTTCGTGCTGGCCACCGAGACCCGGGCCGACCTGGCCGACCACCTGCGCAAGGCCTCGGTCGGAGACCTGTACGAGGTCCGGATGATGATCGAGACCCGCGCCGCGCGGCTGGCCGCCGAGCGCCGCACCCCGGCCGACGCCGCCGCGCTGGAGGCCGCACTGGAGCGCCGCACGCGCGCCGCGCGCCGCTCCGACACCGAATTCATCGACGCCGACATCGCCCTGCACACGGCCGTAGTGGCCGCCGCGGGGAACCCGGTGCTCACCGCCTTGTTCGAGCAGTTCGTCCCGACCCTGCGCGACGGCCTGGCCGACCTGGTCAAGCGCAGCGGCCGGGCCGACGAGAACCTCGGGCACGCCGCGCACGCGGCCCTGGTCGCGGCGGTCGTCGAGGGCAACCCGGACCGGGCCGAGACCGTGGTCTCCGAGGAGATCGCGGCCACGCCCCTGCGCCGGCTGATTTGAGCCGCGGCACCGCGCAGGACGGACCCGTCGGTGCCTGTCCGCGCCCGTCAGCGCCCGTCCGCGCCCGGCGGGCCCGCTGAGCAGCTGATCGCCTGAGCGCCGGGGTGGACCACTCGGGCGCCGCCCCCTTGTGGCCTCCCGCATATAGGAGTTGGCTGCTAGGAACAGCCGGGTAACGAAGTATGTACAGCTGGTACAACCGCTACCCCAGTGTCATGACAAGATCGGCTCCGGCTCGGCGACGAGCCGCCCTGACACAGGAAAAGGAGCACGCTCGATGGCAGACAAATCAGGTGGACAGGGCGGCCACGCCGGGGCCGCCGGCAGGGTGCCGACGCCCTCCCGGCCCGAGCAGATCCGGAACGTGGTCCTGGTCGGGCACACCGGCGCCGGCAAGACCACGCTGGTGGAGTCGCTGCTGGCGGCCACGGGCGGCGTGAACCGGCCCGGCCGGGTCGAGGAGGGCACCACCGTCACCGACTTCGACGAGGTCGAGCAGCGGCAGCAGCGCTCGGTGGCGCTGGCGCTGGCACCGGTGGAGTTCGAGGGGATCAAGGTCAACCTGCTGGACGCCCCGGGCTACGCCGACTTCGTCGGCGACCTGCGCGCCGGACTGCGGGCGGCGGACGCCGCGCTGTTCGTCGTGTCGGCCGCCGACGGAGTCGACGGCTCCACGCGCCTGCTGTGGGAGGAGTGCGCGGCGGTCGGGATGCCGCGCGCCGTGGTGGTCACCAAGCTGGACTCGGCGCGCGCCGACTTCGACGAGATGGTGCTGATCTGCCAGCGGGTGTTCGGCGACGGCGTGCAGCCGCTGTACCTGCCGCTGCTGGACGACGAGGAGCACGTCGGCGGCGTGATCGGGCTGCTGACGCAGAAGATCTACGAGTACGCCGACGGCGAGCGCGAGGAGCGGGACTCCGAGGAGGCGCACCGCGAGGGCGTGGAGAACGCCCGCAACGCCCTGATCGAGGGGATCATCGCCGAGAGCGAGGACGAGACCCTCATGGACCGCTACCTGGGCGGCGAGGAGCTGGACGTCGACATCCTGGTCGCCGACCTGGAGAAGGCGGTGGCGCGCGGGTCCTTCTATCCGGTGCTCCCCTACTCCGCGATCACCTCGGGAGCGGTGGCCACTCCCCCGGCGCTGGGCTCGATCGAGCTGCTGGAGCTGATGACGAAGGCGTTCCCCTCGCCGCTGGAGCACGAGGTGCCGCCGGTGACCACGCCGGAGGGCAAGCCGAAGGGGCCGCTGGCCTGCGACCCGGAGGGCCCGCTGGTCGCCGAGGTGGTGAAGACCTCCACCGACCCCTACGTCGGGCGGATCAGCCTGGTCCGGGTGTTCTCCGGCACTCTGCGCCCCGACCTCCCGGTCCACGTCTCCGGGCACGGCCAGGAGGCCCGCGGCCACGCCGACCACGACATCGACGAGCGCGTCGGCGCGCTGTCCAGCCCGCTGGGCAAGCAGCAGCGCGGCATCGACGCCGGCATCGCCGGGGACATCGTCGCGGTGGCCAAGCTGCTGCACGCCGAGAGCGGCGACACGCTGTCCGGCAAGGACGACCCGATGCTGATCGAGCAGTGGCTGATGCCCGACCCGCTGCTGCCGATCGCGATCCGCGCGCACGCCAAGAGCGACGAGGACAAGCTCTCGCAGTCGATGTCCCGCCTGGTCGCCGAGGACGCCACGCTGCGCCTGGAGATGAACCCCGAGACCCACCAGCTGGTGCTGTGGTGCATGGGCGAGGCCCACATGGACCTGGTCCTGGACCGGCTGAAGAACAAGTTCGGCGTGGCCGTGGACACCGTCTCGCACCGCATCTCGCTGCGCGAGACCTTCGGCGGCGCGGCCAGGGGCCACGGCCGGCACGTCAAGCAGTCCGGCGGCCACGGCCAGTACGCCATCTGCGACATCGAGGTCGAGCCGCTCCCCTCCGGCAGCGGGTTCGAGTTCGTGGACAAGGTGGTCGGCGGCGCGGTCCCGCGCAACTTCATCCCCTCGGTGGAGAAGGGCGTGCGGGCGCAGATGGAGCGCGGCGTCGCGGCCGGCTACCCGGTGATCGACCTGCGCGTGACGCTGTACGACGGCAAGGCGCACTCGGTGGACTCCAGCGACATGGCCTTCCAGACCGCCGGCGCGCTGGCGCTGAAGGACGCGGCGGCCAAGACCAGCGTCCTGCTGCTGGAACCGGTGGACAGCCTGGAGATCCTGGTCGCCGACGAATACGTGGGCGCGATCATGGGCGATCTGTCGTCCCGGCGCGGCCGCGTGTCCGGCTCCGAGCCCGGCGAGAACGGCCGCACGATCATCCGCGCGGACGCCCCGGAGGTCGAGATCGGGCGCTACGCGATCGAGCTGCGCTCGCTGTCGCACGGAACGGGGACGTTCACCCGCAGCTACCTGGCCCACGAGCCGATGCCGCCGCAGCTGGCCTCGAAGATGAAGTCGGAGGCCGAGCAGGAGGAGTAAGGCTTCTGCGTCTCGGTCCTGACGGTGGAGTCGAGCGACGGGGCCGGCTGGAGAAAATCCAGCCGGCCCCGTCCGATACTTGCCCGGCCGTCAGCCCGACGCGCCTCCGCGCGCCGGCGGCGGCAGCGCACGCGACCGCCCGGCGGGCGGCAGCGCGCAGGCAGCGGTGCCTCCGGGCATCCGCTGCCGGTTGTTCGCGATCACGCGGTACACGCCCGCCGCGATCCAGCGGATCGGCGGCGTGCGCAGCACGTAGCCGGCCGCCGCGTAAACCCCGCCCGCAGAAACCAAAAGGCGCGCAATGGCCTGCGCGCCTCCGTGGATCCGCCCTGTCGGGTCCACCCACAACACTTCGTGGGATGCCCGTTCGGGGTTTGTCCCGTACAGCTCGAGGTCTGTGAACTGGTAAGCCGTCACCTCCGCGTCGATGGGGAGGCGCTTGAGAACGTTGACCGAGCGCGTGCAGAAGCCACAGTCTCCGTCATAGATCAGAACCGGCTTGGGGAAGCTGCCCTCGTCCATACCATCAGTCTACGGGCCACTCATCCGCCAACAGCTTGCGGGTTTCCCCTAACAGCTGTGGGAGCACCTTCGTGTGACCCACGGCCGGCATGAAGTTGGTGTCGCCGCCCCAGCGCGGGACCACGTGCTGGTGCAGGTGCGCCGCGATGCCGGCCCCCGCGACGTCGCCCTGGTTCATGCCGATGTTGAAGCCCTGGGCGCCGGAGGCGGCGCGGATCGCGGTCATGGCGCGCTTGGTGAAGTCGGCGAGCTCGGCGGTCTCCGGAATGGTCAGGTCCGTATAGTCCGCCACGTGGCGATACGGGACCACCATCAGGTGGCCAGGGTTGTACGGGTACAAGTTCAGCACCGCGTACACCAGCTCCCCGCGGGCGATGATGAGCCCGTCCTCGTCGCTGAGCGACGGGATGCGGCAGAACGGGTCCTGGCCGGCGTCGGGGCCCGTGGGCTTGTTCTCGCCCTTGATGTACGCCATGCGGTGCGGCGTCCACAGCCGCTGGAAGCCGTCCGGCTCCCCCACACCGTCCTGCACCTGTCGGCCGGCCGCGTCGTTCGGGTCGTCGGGCGAATCGGGCGTGGTCATGGAACGAAGCTTAGGCGGTGCGGCTTTCGGGACGGAATAGCGGCCTGAGGATCTTCATGGTGCCCCGGGCTTAGACGCGGAGCGCATATTGTTGAACGCACTATGACCCTCACCGATCGCCTGCCCGCCACCGACGACCCCGACGCTCTCTTCGACGCCTTCAGCGCATGGGCCGGCGAGCAGGGGATCACCCTCTATCCGGCGCAGGAGGAGGCGCTGCTGGAGGTGGTGACCGGGGCGAACCTGATCCTGTCCACGCCGACCGGCTCCGGCAAGTCGCTGGTCGCGGCCGGTGCGCACTTCGCCGCTCTGGCGCGCTACCGGGAGGACCCCACACAGCGCACCTTCTACACCGCGCCGATCAAGGCGCTGGTGAGCGAGAAGTTCTTCGCGCTGTGCGCCATGTTCGGGGCGGACAAGGTCGGCATGCTCACCGGCGACGCCAGCGTGAACCCGAACGCGCCGATCATCTGCTGCACCGCCGAGGTGCTGGCCAACCACGCGCTGCGCGAGGGCGTCGAGGCCGGCATCGGGCAGGTCGTGATGGACGAGTTCCACTTCTACGCCGAGCCGGACCGGGGCTGGGCCTGGCAGGTGCCGATCCTGGAGCTGCCCAAGGCGCAGTTCATCCTGATGTCGGCCACGCTCGGCGACGTCACCCGCTTCGAGAAGGACCTCACCCGGCGCACCGGCCGCCCGACGGCGGTGGTCTCCTCCGGGCAGCGTCCGGTGCCGCTGTACTACTCCTACTCCGAGACGCCGCTGCACGAGACGCTCGAGGAGCTCCTGCAGACCAACCAGGCGCCGATCTACGTCGTGCACTTCACCCAGGCCGCGGCCATCGAGCGCGCGCAGGCGCTGATGAGCGTGAACGTGTGCACCAAGGAGGAGAAGGCCGCGATCGCCGACATGATCGGCAACTTCCGGTTCACCGCGGGCTTCGGCAAAACGCTCTCGCGGCTGGTCCGGCACGGCATCGGCGTGCACCACGCCGGCATGCTGCCGAAGTACCGCCGCCTGGTGGAGCTGCTGGCGCAGGCCGGCCTGCTGAAGGTGATCTGCGGCACCGACACCCTCGGCGTCGGGATCAACGTGCCGATCCGCACCGTGCTGTTCACCGGCCTGACCAAGTACGACGGCGTGCGGACCCGCCAGCTCAAGGCCCGCGAGTTCCACCAGATCGCCGGCCGGGCCGGCCGCGCCGGCTACGACAGCGCCGGATATGTCGTGGCTCAGGCGCCCGAGCACGAGGTGGAGAACGCCAAGCGCGTCGCCAAGGCCGGCGGCGACAAGAAGAAGCTCTCGCGGGTGGTCCGGGTCAAGGCGCCGGAGGGCTTCGTGTCCTGGGGCAAGCCCAGCTTCGAGCGCATGGTCGCCGCCGAGCCGGAGCCGCTGACCTCCAGCTTCCAGGTCAGCCACGCGATGCTGCTGAACGTCATCAGCCGCCCCGGCGACGCCTTCGACGCGATGCGGCACCTGCTGGAGGACAACCACGAGGACCGCAAGTCCCAGCTGAAGCTGATCCGCAAGGCCATCGCCATCTACCGCGCGCTGCTGGCCGCCGGGATCGTCGAGCGCCTCGACACAGCCGACGAGCAGGGCCGGACCGTGCGCCTGACCAAGGACCTGCAGTTCGACTTCGCCCTGAACCAGCCGCTGTCGCCGTTCGCACTGGCCACGCTGGAGTTGCTGGAGCCGGAGTCGCCGACCTACGCGCTGGACGCGCTGTCGGTCATCGAGTCGACGCTGGACAACCCGCGCCAGGTGCTGTCCGCGCAGCAGAACAAGGCACGCGGCGAGGCGGTCGCGGAAATGAAGGCGGACGGGATCGAGTACGAGGAGCGCATGGAGCTCCTGGAGAAGGTCACCTATCCCAAGCCGCTGGACGAGATGCTCCAGGCCGCCTACGAGGTCTACAAGCGCAGCTCCCCATGGGTCGCCGACTACGAGGTCGCCCCGAAGTCCGTCGCGCGGGACATGTTCGAGCGCGCTATGACGTTCGCGGAGTACGTGAGCTTCTATACGCTCCCCCGCTCTGAAGGCCTCCTGCTGCGCTACCTCGCGGACGCCTTCAAGGCGCTCAAGCACACAGTGCCCGAAGAGATGCGCAACGACGAGGTCGACGACCTCATCGAGTGGCTCGGCGAGATGGTCCGGCAGGTCGACTCCTCGCTGCTCGACGAGTGGGAGGAACTCGTCAACCCCGGCGAGGAGACCCCCGCGATCTCCCCGCACAACTTCGACGAGCGCCCGCCGCCGGTCACCGCGAACGCCCGCGCGTTCCGGGTCATGGTCCGCAACGAGCTGTTCCACCGCGTCGAGCTGTTCGCGCTGCGCAAGTACGACGACCTCGGCGAGCTGGACGCGGGCTCCGGCTGGGACTCCGAGAAGTACTACTACGCGATCGAGGACTACTTCGACACCCACGACGAGCTCGGCACCGGCCCGGACGCCCGCGGCCCGAAGCTGCTGGTGATCGACGAGACACCGGACGACCAGCCCGGCAAGTGGCTGGTCCGGCAGATCTTCGACGACCCCGAGGGCTACCACGACTGGGGCATCAGCGCCGAGGTCGACCTGGCCGCCAGCGACGAGGCCGGGACCGCCGTGGTGGTCGTCACGGATGTGAACCAGCTGTAGTGGGCCGGGATCGTTCGGCGACGCCGCACCGTTGGTCGTATGGAAGACCTACGATGACGAGCGCCCAGATGATGACGAACGCCCCGCGAACAGCCGACCCAGCCGACCCCCGAGGTGAGTGACCCGATGGCCCGCACCAACCTGCGCCTGCTCAAGCCCGGCGAATACCGGCCCGACTGGTCGCAGTCGGCCCGTGGCGGCGGCATCTCGCCGATCTTCCTGGCCCTCGTCGCCGGCTTCGTGGCCAGCGGCATCGCGCTGTACAAGGGGTTCGGGAGCGACCGCGCGGGCGTGTTCATCTTCGTGCTCTGCGGCTGGCTGATATCGCTGTGCCTGCACGAGTTCATGCACGCCGCGGCGGCCTACTGGGGCGGCGACCACACGGTGGCCGGCAAGGGGTACCTGCGCCTGGACCCGCGCGTGTACGGGCACCCGGTGCTGACCTTCGTCCTGCCGCTGTTCTTCCTGCTCATCGGCGGCCTGCCGCTGCCCGGCGGCGCGGTGTCGATCGAGTCGCACCGGCTGCGCGGCAAGTGGAAGGACTCGCTGGTGTCGGCCTCCGGGCCGGCGGTGAACGTGGTCTTCTCGATCGTGCTGATCGTGGTGCTGGACACCTGGGGGCCGGGCTTCATCTGGTACCCGGGCACGCCCGCGCACGGCGCGGCACTCTGGTCGGCGCTGACCTTCCTGGCCTACATCCAGGTCGCCAGCGCGATCCTGAACCTGCTGCCGATCCCCGGCCTGGACGGCTACGGGATCATCGAGCCGTTCCTGAGCAACGACTGGCGCCGCATCGGGGCGCAGATCGCGCCCTACGGGATCCTGCTGGTGTTCGCCCTGCTCTACGCACTGGGTCCGGACCGGAACTTCATCGCGCGGTGGGCACAGGACATTCTCGAAGGCCGCACCCCGCAGAACGGGCAGTACTTCGGGTACCACCTGTTCCGGTTCTGGGGCAGCTTGTACAACTGACCATCCACGCAGCGCCCGCCGCGGACCGGAGTCCGCGGCGGGCGCTTGTGCTTTTCCGGCGCTGCTGAGCCCTACGCCAGCCCGGCCCGCCGCAGCGCGTCGGCCAGCGCACCCTGCGGCTCGCTGTTCCCGCCGCGCCGGTCGCCGCCACGGCCACCGCCGCCACCGCCGCCACCACCACCACCGTTGCCGCCGCCCCGGCGGTCGCCGCCGCCGTTGCCGCCGCCCTGGCCGCCCTGGCCGCCCCGCCGGTCGCCGCCGCCACCACCGCGGCCGTCGCGCCCGCGACCGCCGCCGCCGTTCTCGCCCGACTGCCGCTGGCGGCCCGGGCCGCCGGAGCCGCCGCCGGCCTCGTCGTCCAGGCGCAGCGTCAGCGCGATGCGCTTGCGCACCGCGTCCACGTCCAGCACCTTCACCCGCACCACGTCGCCGGGCTTCACCACGTCGCGCGGGTCCTTCACGAACGTCTTGGACAGGGCCGAGATGTGCACCAGGCCGTCCTGGTGGACGCCGACGTCGACGAAGGCGCCGAAGGCCGCGACGTTGGTGACCACGCCCTCCAGGAGCATGCCGGGCTGGAGGTCGCCGATCTTCTCCACGCCCTCCTTGAAGGTCGCGGTCTTGAAGGCCGGGCGGGGGTCGCGGCCGGGCTTCTCCAGTTCGGCCAGGATGTCGGTGACGGTCGGGACGCCGAAGGTGTCGTCGGCGAACTCCGCCGGCTTCAGGGACCGCAGCGTCTTGGTGTCGCCGATCAACTCCTTGATGCCGGTACCGGTGCCGGCCAGGATCCGGCGCACCACCGGATAGGCCTCGGGGTGCACCGAGGAGGCGTCCAGCGGGTCGGCGCCGCCGGGGATGCGCAGGAAGCCCGCGCACTGCTCGAAGGCCTTCGCGCCCAGGCGCGGGACGTCCTTGATGGCGGTGCGGGTGGAGAAGGGGCCGTTGGCGTCGCGGTAGGCGACGATGTTGTCGGCCAGCGAGGAGCCGATGCCCGAGACCCGGGTCAGCAACGGCGCCGAGGCGGTGTTCACGTCCACGCCGACGGCGTTCACGCAGTCCTCGACCACCGCGTCGAGCGAACGGGAGAGCTTGCCCTCGGCCAGGTCGTGCTGGTACTGGCCGACGCCGATGGACTTGGGATCGATCTTCACCAGTTCGGCCAGCGGGTCCTGCAGCCGGCGGGCGATCGAGACCGCGCCGCGCAGCGAGACGTCCATGGTGGGCAGTTCCTGCGAGGCGAAGGCCGAGGCCGAGTACACCGAGGCGCCGGCCTCGGAGACCATGATCTTGGTCAGCTTCAGCTCCGGCATGTTGGCGACCAGTTCCTGGGCCAGCTTGTCGGTCTCCCGGGAGGCGGTGCCGTTGCCGAACGCGATCAGCTCGACCTTGTGCACCTTGACCAGCGAGGCCAGCTTGGCCAGCGCCTCGTTCCACTTGTTCGCCGGCACGTGCGGGTAGATCACGTCGGTGGCCACCACCTTGCCGGTGGCGTCCACGACCGCGACCTTCACCCCGGTGCGGTAGCCCGGGTCCAGGCCCATGGTGGCGCGGGTGCCGGCCGGGGCGGCCAGCAGCAGGTCGCGCAGGTTCGCGGCGAAGACCCGGACCGCCTCGTCCTCGGCCAGCGTCCACAGCTGCATCCGGACGTCCACGGCCAGCCGCACCAGGATCCGGGTGCGCCAGGCCCAGCGCACGGTGTCGTTCAGCCACTTCACACCGGCCCCGGCGGTGGTCGGCGACGGAATGGCGAAGGCCTTGGCGATGCGGACCTCGTAGCCGCTCTGCGTCACCGGCGCGCCCGGCTCGGCGTCCTGCGGCTCGGGGTCGAAGGTGAGGTCCAGGACCTCCTCCTTCTCGCCGCGCAGCAGCGCCAGGATGCGGTGCGAGGGCAGCGCCGTGAAGGGCTCGGCGAAGTCGAAGTAGTCGGAGAACTTCGCCCCGGCCTCCTCCTTGCCCTCGCGGACCTTGGAGGTCAGGCGGCCGCTCTCCCACATGCGCTCGCGCAGCCCGCCGATCAGGTCGGCGTCCTCGCCGAAGCGCTCGACCAGGATCGAGCGCGCGCCGTCCAGCGCCGCCGGGGCGTCCGCGACGCCCTTGTCAGCGTCCACATAGCCTGCGGCGGTCGCCGCCGGATCCAGGGAGGCGTCCGCGAGCAGCGCGTCGGCCAGCGGCTCCAGCCCGGCCTCGCGGGCGATCATCGCCTTGGTGCGCCGCTTGGGCTTGAAGGGGAGGTAGATGTCCTCCAGCCGGGACTTGGAGTCCGCGGCGAGGATCTGCGCCTCCAGGGCCTCGTCGAGCTTGCCCTGACCGCGGATGGACTCCAGGATCGCCTCCCGGCGCTCCTCCATCTCACGCAGGTAGCGCAGCCGCTCCTCCAGCGTACGCAGCTGCGCGTCGTCCAGGCCCTCGGTCACCTCCTTGCGGTACCGCGCGACGAAAGGCACGGTCGCGCCGCCGTCCAGGAGCTCGACGGCCGCCCGGACTTGCCGGTCGACGACGCCGAGCTCCTCGGCGATGCGCAGGTGGATGGACGCTGCTGTCGCTGCCACGCGTGGTACTCCCGCCAGGTGAAAAGCCTGCTATCTCGCGAGAGCGATCCTAGACGACTGATTCCTGGGGGTTCCGGCAATCAGGACCGCCAGCCAAAAGCAGTCTTGCGAAACGGCTCAGCAGCAAGCATGGGCGACACGGCCGACCTCCCTCATCCTGGTCTGGCCGTGGGTGGTCGGCCGGGGCGGCCAGGCGCCGCTGATCAGCCGTTTCGCGCCGGTACCCCCAGGAATCAGTCGTCTAACGACTACAGCACGAACTTCTCGGCGACCGTGGAGTACTCGAAGAGTTCTTCGTCGGGGAACCACAGCGCGACTTCCTGCTTGGCCTCGTCGATGTTGCCCGAGGCGTGCACCAGGTTGGCCACCGCGATGCCGTTGGCCGTGGCGTAGGCCTTGTTCTGGTGCGCGTAGTCGCCGCGGATGGTGCCCGGGGCGGCCTCGTTCGGGTAGGTGGAGCCGACGATCTTGCGGACCGTCTTGACCGCGTCGATGCCCTCCAGGACCAGGGCCAGCACCGGGCCGGACTGCATGAAGGCGGCGGTGGCGTTGTAGACGCCGGCGCCGAAGCGCTCCTCCAGGTCGAAGTAGTGCTTGCGGGTCAGGTCGGCGTCCATCCAGACCATCTTGGAGCCGACGACCTTCAGCAGCGCGTCCTCGAACCGGGTCAGGACCCGACCCATCATGCCGCGCGCCACGGCGTCGGGCTTGAGCAGGACGAGCGTCCGCTCGACGGGGGCGCCGGTGTCGGTCATATGCGTGGTCCTTCGCTTTCGACGGTCGTTTGCAGGACTGCTATGAGCATCTTATTGGGCGCGCGCGACGGTGATGATTTCGCGGCTGTCCGGGGTCAGCGGCCCGGTCTTCTGGTCGCCGTACTGCGACTCGACGCGGAAACCGGCCTCGACCAGGAACGGGTTCAGCGTCTCGGGGGTGTGGAAGCGCAGGGTGGTGCCGGCCACGCGCACCGGGGTGCCGTCCATCAGTGCCATCGTCTCGGTGAACGTCACCAGCGGGCCGTCCACCTTCTCCACCTCGAACCAGGAGCGGAATCGCCGGCCGTCGGGCAACGTGACGATGCCGCCGTTGCCCGAGTTCCAGGACTCCCAGGCGCGGGCCTGCAGGTGCCGGGTGCCGAACAGGAAGACCCGGTCGTCCTTCAGGGCCCGCCGGATCGCCGCGAGCGAGGCCCGCAGCTCCTCGTCGGTGACGAAGCACTGGAAGGCGTTGCTGTTCATGGTGGCCAGGTCGAACTCGGCCTCGTAGGCCATCTCCGCGGCGGTCGCCAGCGACCACTCGATGTCGGTGCGCTGCCGGGCCCGCTCCAGCATCGCCTCGTCCGGGTCGACGCCGACCAGCCGGCCGGCGGCCCCGTGCTCGCGCGCGAGATGCAGCATGCTGCCGGTCCCGCAGCCGACGTCGAGCACCGCGTCCAGGAGCGTGGCGCACTGCAGGATGTAGCCCTCCCAGGTCGAGCCGTCGGTGTCCCAGGGGTTCTCGATGTCGTACAGGAGCGCCGAGTCGGCGTCGGTGAAGGTGTACGCGTCTGCTGTCACCCCGCCAGCCTTCGCCCGGAATCAGGGCCCGTCCACCCGTTTTCGCTATACCTACCAGGAACTTCGCTGCTCGCACCCGAAGGGGGAAAAGTTCGTCCCCCTGTTGCAATTTCGCGTTGTATCGCGTGTCACAATAGGCGGGTAACGAGTCCGCGAGGCGGACCCGCACATAGGGGTGGGAAGCCGTCCGCGGACGGAGGTCGCGATAGCCTGAGGGGGCTCTTTCGTGAGTGGTAACGCGTTGACCAACGCGGATTCGGAGCCGGGCGGTTTCGCCCGGATCGTGTCCGGACGAAGGTCCAAATGGGTGGTGTTCGGGGTCTGGGTACTCCTGATATTCGCCCTCGGAGGCTTCGCCTCCAAACTGCAAGGCGTCGAGAAGAACGACAGTTCGTCCTGGCTGCCCAAGAGCGCCGAATCGACGCAGGAACTGAAGCTGGAAACGGCGTTCCACCCGAGCTGGGTGCCCGCGATCCTGCTGTTCGAACGGGACAGCGGGCTCACCGACGCCGACCACGCCCAGATCGACAAGACGGTCGCGGCGCTGCGGGACGACGCCAAGCCCGCGGCCATCAACATGGTCGTGCACAACGCGATCCTGACCCAGGACGTCAAGGACGGGCCGAACGCCGGCAAGGCGGTCCAGGTCATCGTCCCGATGGACATGGGCAACGACGGCTGGAACAAACTGCCGGACACGATCAAGCAGATCAAGGCCGCGATGGGGCCGGCCAGCGCCGGCGAGAAGGCCTATGTGACCGGCCCGATGGGTGAGGCGGCCGACGAGGCCAACTCCTTCAAGAACATCAACGGCTCGCTCACCGGCTTCACACTCCTCGCGGTGATCCTGATCCTGCTGGTCGCCTACCGCAGCCCGATCCTGTGGTTCATCCCGATCCTGTCGGCCGGCGCCGCCCTGTTCGTCGGCGAGGGCATCATCTACCTGCTGGCCAAGCACGCCGGCCTGACGGTCAACGGCCAGTCCGCGTTCATCCTGATCGTGCTGCTCATAGGCGCGGGCACCGACTACGCGCTGCTGCTCATCGCCCGATACCGGGAGGAGCTCAGACGCTACGAGGACCGGCACGAGGCGATGGCGCACGCCCTGCACCGCGCCGGGCCCGCGCTGGTCGCCAGCTCCAGCACCGTGGCCGTCAGCATGCTGATCCTGCTGGTCGCCCAGATGAACTCGACCAAGGGCATGGGCCCGGTCCTGGCCATCGGCGTCCTGGTCGACCTGTTCGCGATGATGACCCTGATGCCGGCCCTGGTCGTCATCTGCGGCCGCTGGATCTTCTGGCCGTCCAAGCCGACGGTGGGCTCGGAGGAGCCGACCCAGCGCGGCGTGTGGTCCCGGATCGGCAAGCGCATCGCCGTCCGTCCGCGCGCGGTGTGGATCGTCACAGCGCTGCTGCTGCTCGCCGGCGCGGCCGGGATGACCCAGCTGCACGCGCACCAGATGTCCTCGGCCGACTCCTTCGTGAACAAGCCGGACTCGGTGATCGGCGCCCAGGTCCAGGCGCAGTACTTCCCGCCGTCCTCGGGCCAGTCGCTGGACATCATCGGCAACGCCGACAAGGTCGACGCGGTGACCGCGGCGCTGAAGACGGTCCCGGGCATCGACCCGGCGTCGGTCGGCACCCCGAGCGCCGTGCCGCACCAGATCGTGGCGGGGCGCTTCTACCTTGAGGCGATGCCGAAGGACCCGGCGGACTCCTCGGCCGCGAAGCACACCGTGAGCCTGGTCCGCGCCGCGGTGCACGCGGTCCCCGGGGCGGACGCCAAGGTCGGCGCCGGCTCGGCGATGCTCGTGGACATCGACAGCGCCTCGCGCCACGACAGCGAGTGGATCATCCCCATCACGCTGATCGCGGTGTTCATCATCCTGGGGCTGCTGCTGCGGGCCTTCATCGCCCCGCTGCTGCTGATCCTCACCGTCATCCTGTCCCTGGGCGCCTCGCTGGGCATCAGCGCACTGGCGTTCAAGGCGTTCGGCTGGAACGGCGTGGACACCAGCATGCCGCTCTACGCGTTCGTGTTCCTGGTCGCACTGGGCATCGACTACAACATCTTCCTGATGACCCGCATCAGGGAGGAGTCGGTCCGGCGCGGCACCAGGCGCGGAGCACTGGTCGGCCTGTCCGCGACCGGCGGCGTGATCACCTGGGCCGGCCTGGTCCTGGCCGCCACCTTCGGGGTGCTGGCCGGGCTGCCGATCGTCACCTTCGCCGAGATCGGCTTCGCGGTCGCGCTCGGCGTGCTGCTGGACACGATGATCGTGCGCTCGGTGCTGGTCACCGCGCTGACGCTGGACATCGGCAAGCGCATGTGGTGGCCGTCGAAGCTGGCCACCGCCGACGAGCCCGGCGGCGGGACGCTGGACGCGGCGCGCTCGGCGGACGACAGCGTGCTGGTGTAGCGCTGATGTAGTTCCGCAGTGAAGCAAAGCGATGGGGAGGCTCCCGGCCGGGAGCCTCCCCATCGCTTTGCGCACACTGGCCTTGACCGCCTACTGCCCGGCCAGCGCCTCCACGACCGGGGCCAGCGCGTCCAGATCGTCGATCAGGAACGAGCTGATCCCGAAGCGTTCGCGCAGTTCCAGGAACTTGGCCGTGAGTTCCTTGGTGCTGCCGATGTAGGTGTGCGGCGACTCCAGGACCTCCTCCACCGTCAGCTCCGCGCCGGTCTTCTCCCGGATCCGGTCGGCGCGCCGCTGCGCCTCGGCGCGCGGGTCGGAGGTGATGACCGTGGGTCCGCCGGTGGGATACGTGTTCAGCTCGATCTCGGCGAACCTCTCCCCCGCGGCCTCGCGGATCCAGCCGATCTTCTCCTCGGTCGCCGCCGCGGTGATGCTGGGCGCGTCCAGCCGCGGCACATCGCCGGCGAGGATGCGCGGCGCCAAGCCGATGATGTGGGCCTCACGCGCCGCCAACGTCAGGAAGCGCTTGCCGCCGCCGCCGAGGAAGAACGGCGGATGCGGCTGCTGCACCGGCGTGGGGATGTCGTCGAGCTCGGTGATCGTGTAGTACTCGCCGGCGAAGGAGAAGGGCCCCTCGGTGAAGGCGCCCTTGATGACCGTGATCGCCTCGGCCAGCTTCTTGATGCGCACCCCGACCGGCTCGAAGGGGATGCCGATCGCGTCGTACTCGGGCTTGTTCCAGCCGGCGCCGATCCCGATGTCCAGCCGGCCGTCCGAGAGCCGGTCGAGCGTGGCCAGCTCCTGGGCCAGCACCGCCGGGTGCCGCAGGCTGTTGTTGAGCACGAAGGTGCCGACGCGCAGCCGCTCGGTCACCGCCGCGACCTGCGCCAGCGGCAACAGCGGCGCCAGGCCCATGAGGTGGTCGGGGATCACGAAGCCCGCGCAGCCCATCGCCTCGGCCTTGCGGGCGAAGGGGATGAGGTCGGAGTACCCGTCGTTGTCGGCGATGGTCGCCAGGAAGCGGAAGGGACGCATCCCGCCATCTTTCTCGATTTTCTCGATGGCGGCGCTCGGTGCCTGGTTCCCGATCATGCGCCGGCCGCGCCGATCGCCTGCGCGACGTCCTCGGCGCTCGGGCCGTCGGCGGCCCAGGCGATGTAGCCGTCGGGACGGATCAGGCGCACCGGCCCGCCGTCCGCCGGCACCGCCGCCCGCACCCCGGCCTTCGCCGCGGCTTCGTGCAGGTCCGCGGGCGCCAGGAGCACGAACCCGCCGCCGCGCAGGGCTTCCAGCAGCCGGGACGGCGTGCCGGTCAACGGCACGTCGCCGGCCCGGTGCCCGGTCAGCGGATGCGCGCCGTGCGGTGCGGCATAGGAGATCCACAGTCCCGACAAGGCGAAGCCGAGCCTCCGGTTCACCGCCGGCCGCGCCAGCGCGAAGTGCATCGCCAGGTTCCGGGCCTTGCGCGCCGGGGTCGCCTTGATCTGGGCGGCGCGCAGCAGGCGGCCCGATCCCTTGACCACCGCGCTGCCGACCGGATAGCGCTCGGCCTCGTAGCTGTCCAGCAGCGCTTCGTCCGCGCGGCCGCGCAGCACCGCGATCAGCTTCCAGGACAGGTTCGCGGCGTCGAGCAGTCCGGTGTTCATCCCCTGCCCGCCGGCCGGGCTGTGGGTGTGCGCGGCGTCGCCGGCCAGGAAGACCCGGCCGACGCGGTAGCGCTCGGCCTGTCGCTCGTCGCTGTGGAAGCGGCTGGACCAGCGCGGCTCCCCCATGCCGAAGTCGGTCCCGAGCGTCTCGCGCAGGATCTCCCGGACCTCGCCGAGCTCGACCGGCTCGGTCTCGGCCTTGGCGTGCTTCTGGTCCCAGCAGATGATCCGGTGGTAGCCGTCCTTGAACGGGGCCACGAAGGCGAACTTGTCGCCGTCGGTGTTCGTCGCGATACGCGTCTCCGGCGGCTGCGACAGGCGGGCGTCGACGAGCATCACCGAGGCGACCACGGTGTGGCCGGGGAACTCCACGCCGAGCAGCGACCGCACCGAGCTGCGGCTGCCGTCGGTGCCGACGACATACGCGGCGCGCTCCTCCCGCGAGCCGGACCCGTCGCGGATCGTCACGGTCACCCCGTCGGCGTCCGGCCGCAGTCCGACGACCTCGGTCTCGTAGCGGATCTCGACGCCGAGCCGCTCCAGCCGCCCGTGCAGCACCGCCTCGGTCTCGTACTGCGGCACCACCAGCAGGTACGGATACGGCGTCGGCAGCTCCGAGACGTCCACGACCGCGGTGTCGAACAAGCGCAGCGACTGCACCGGCGCGCCCCGCTCGATCAGCGGCGCGGCGATGTCCCGGGCGTCGAACGCCTCCAGGGTCGTGGCGTGGACGACCAGCGCGCGGCTCAGATTGGACAGTCCGGGATGCCGGCGCTCCAGCAGCGTCACCGGGATCCCGGCCTCCGCCAGGTCCCCGGCGAGCATCATCCCCGTGGGACCGGCACCGACCACGACCACGCCGCGGCTATCAATGTCCTTAGTAACGTTCTCTGGCACGCCACGGAACGTAGCGTCCGCAAGCGCTTGGCGTCCAGAGTGCGGACACCGCGGACACCGGCGAACACGGTGCGATCGTGCAGGCAGCGGCAGGGGCCCGCCGGGACAGCCGTGCGGCCGTCGTCGCGGCGGACCCCCGTACACGGATCCGAACCTTCTGGCGTCAGCGGCCTCAGGTCGCCAGGCGCATCGTCGCGCCCCAGGAGGAGTTCATCCGCATGTCCAGCTCACGGACCGACCGCGTGTCGTCGAAGGTGTCCATCTTGCGGCGCACGTTGTAGATCCGGTCCCAGCCGATGCCGTACCAGTGCTTGTCCAGGTTGACCAGGGCCCGCTCCAGCGTGGTGCAGGCCTGCTCGATCTCCTTGGTGCGCACGTGGATGTCGGCCATGTCGGCCAGCACGATGGTGCGCTGCTTGGCCTCGTTGGGCTTGAGCGCCATCAGCGAGCACAGCAGCGCCTCCTGCGCGAGCTCCGGGCTGCCGCCGTTGATGTGGCAGAAGCCCTTGAAGCCGTTCAGGCGGGTGGCGTCGAAGTAGTCCAGCCATTCGGGGTCCGGGACGGTGGAGCGGTCGGCGTCCGACAGGGCCTCCTCGGCCCGGCCGATCAGGTCGACCGCGCGCTTGTGGTCGCCCAGGCGGGCCTCGATCTCGGCGTCCACGGCGTGCAGCCAGGAGCGCTGGACGGCGCTGACCCCGCGGGCGGCGTGCGCGTAGGCGGCGCGCATCAGGTCGCGGGACTCCCCGGCCTTGCCGTCCCAGGCCGGGATGAAGGCCAGGTGGGCCAGGATCGCCGAGCCCAGCTGGTGATCGTCGGCCTCGCGCGCGGCGACCAGGGCGTTGCGGTAGTGCATGCGGGCCGGCTCGGCCTTCTTCAGGTCGAAGAACGCCAGCCGGGCGGCCAGCAGCGAGGCCTCGGCCAGCGAGCCGGCCAGCCGGGAGCGCTGGGCCTGCGGCCCGGTGCCGCTCAGCAGCGCCGCCCCGAGCTGGGCGTGCGCGACGGCCGGGGAGTACATGCGGGCCGGGGGGACTGTGTAATACAGCGATCGCTGTTGACTGGTGATGAATTCATAACCGTCCACCATCTGCCGGTCGAACGGGACCGCGCGGCCGGCCGGGTCGGCGGCGGCCGGGAGCCGGTCGGAGGCTTCTGCCCCGTACGCGGTGCTCTCACCCGCCCCGGCCACGGTCAGCGCCGCGGCGGCGCTGGCGACGAATTCTCGGCGCTTCACTGGGTCGTGCCCTCCAGATCGGTCGGCGGGCCGCGTGCGGCACAGCCCTGCCATCCGTCCGTGTTGCGTGGCTCCCCCAGCTGCACCGTCGTCGTCGAGCTCACTTGCCGGAGCACGCCCAGGAGCGGCGGTCGGTGGCTGTGACGATTCCGGCCGCGGCGCCCACGGCACCGACCATCCGACCTGGAACCCCATCTGCGCGACGGAGACGCCGAAGACCTCTTCGAGAACCCGCTGGTACGCCGGGAGCGGACACGGCGGATCCTCACTCTCCCACCGGCGGACCTGCCGGACGGAAAGTGACAGCACCTTACCAAGCGCGCGGGAGGCTTTCTCGAACTCCGCGGCGAATTCCGCCTGCGTCCAGTGCCGAGACAGCCGCAAGGCCTTCAGTGCCGTGTTGCCTGCCGGCTTCCTACCCGGGGAAGAGCTTGGATCCACCTGCATGGCAGAACCCTTCGGTCCATGCGCCTGGAGCGCCCGGCCCCGCGCCGACCGCAGCCCGATTCGGCGGCGGCCTGGTGGCCGGCCGTCGCAGAAGGCTGGTTCAGACGTTAGACCCGAACAAGCCTCCAATGGTAGTACAACCACCCGAAAGGACTATGGCGAATACCTGCGAAAACCAGGATCAGCCTGATCAGCGCCCTGTGTCGGAGCGCCGGTTTTGCTAAAAAATCTCCTTCTCCCACCCTCGTCGCGCCCCCTTGAGGCACTCCGGCCTGCGACATTCCGTTCCGGCGCCGAAGCGGAACGGACGGCCGACCCCGCTGCGGCCAACTGGCCTATCTCCCCGCTCATAACATCCCGTGAAGAATTCTCACCCCCTCAAGGTTTATCCCGACCCGCCGCCGCAAACCCCTCCAGGCCGCCAGACCGCCTTCCCGAGTGAATCCGCCGATGCTCGTGCAACCGCCCGTGCAGGTGCCGTGACCACCCGTCCCGCACCGTTCATCGAAACGAGCTGAGAAGATTTCCCCTCGTTCGGCGGGAACACCAGGCCCCCGTGATCCGTTACACCCGTAACCCGGCATTGCCGCTGACGGCGTCCAGCTGAGGGGCGGTGCGAACCGCCGGGTGGGTCACGGCAGGTGCGCGGAGTTCAATTGGAGGGGGTGAGCCGACCATGGCTCAGCAGACCACGGTGCGAGGAGCCGTCGGACCGATACCGGTCCGGTCGTCGTCGGCACGGACAGCGGCCCGGATCCCGCCGATCGCCGAGCTCAAGCTCGGCTGGCAGGAGCGCGGACTGTGCCAGTCCGGGGACGCGACGGTGTTCTTCGCGCCGGATTCGGAGCGGATCCGCGAACGGGAGAAGCGTGAGACGGCCGCCAAGCGGGTGTGCGACGACTGCCCGGTCCGCCAGCAGTGCCTGGAGCACGCGCTGGCGCTGCCGGAACAGTTCGGCATCTGGGGCGGACTGACCGAGGTGGAGCGGGCGGAGGAGTCCCGCCGCCGCCGCGGCGCCGCGACCGGCGCCCGGCCGGTGGTGGTACCGATTCGCATCGGCACGCCGCGGGACCGGGGATTCGCCGACGCACAGGCGGCCACCAGGGAGGGGACCGAAGTGGCGGCGTGAGAGCCGCCGAAAAGCCTTACCGCACAACAGCAGCCACTGTACGGAACAAGCGCCGGGCGGGCCGGGGAGGCCCACCCGGCGCTTGGTTTTCCCGGGTCCGGGACCCGCTGGCGGAAAACCGTCGCGGCGCACATCGGGGCGCACATCGCGGCGCACATTCGGCGCAATCGCGGCGGCGGTGAAGAACACCGCCCAAGACCCGGACACGCGCCCGTCCCCGCGACGGCTCCGGATCTCCTGCACCTGCTCCGGTGGGCCCATGCGCGACGGATTAACGAATATCGGCACCGGAGAACGCATATCGCGGGGCGCCGGACCGCATTCCGATCGCCCTTCGCGGGAAACGCCGACGGCCTTCGCCGAAAGTCATTCGGCGGCGCCGATCGCATAACAGGCGACGGCCGCGGCGGCGGCGACATTCAGCGAATCCACCCCGGCCGCCATGGGAATTCTCACCCGCAGATCCGCGGCCGCCAAAGCCGGATCCGACAGGCCGTCCCCCTCGGTCCCCAGCAGCAACGCCACCTTGTCCCGCGGACCGAACCGCAGATCCCGCACGTCGATCGCGGTGGGGCCGGGCGTCAGCGCGATCGTCCGGAAACCGTGCTCAGCCAGCGTCTCCAACCCGCCGGGCCAGGAGTCCAGCCGCGCGTAGGGCAGCGCGAACACCGTCCCCATCGAAACCCGGACCGAGCGGCGGTACAGCGGGTCCGCGCAGCTCGGCGTGAGCACCGCGGCGTCCATCCCGAGCGCCGCCGCGCTGCGGAAGATCGCGCCGAGATTGGTGTGGTTGACGATGTCCTCCATCACCACGACCCGCTTGGCCCGCTCCAGCAGGCTCCCGGCATCCAGGACCGGGGTGCGCTGCATCGAGGCCAGGGCGCCGCGGTGGACGTGGAAGCCGGTCACCGCCTCCAGCAGCGGCTCGCTGCCGACGTACACCGGGGCGTCCACGGCGTCGATCAGCGGCCGCATCGCCTGGACCCACTTCGGCGACAGCAGCGTCGAGCGCATCGGGTAGCCGGCGGCCAGCGCGCGGCGGATCACCTTCTCGCCCTCGGCCAGGAACAAGCCCTCGGCGGGTTCGCGGACCTTGCGCAGCTCGACGTCGGTGAGGCCGGAGTAGTCGTGCAGGCGCGGGTCGGACGGGTCGGTGACTTCGATCAGTTCTCCCACGATGCTGCATCCTTCCGCATCCGGGGCCCTCAGCCCGAATCGCGCGGGAGCAGGCCGTCGCGCAGCAGCGCCCAGACGTTCGCGAAGGACTCGTCGACCTCCGGCCGGATCCAGGCCGCGCGCGCCGCCGGGTTGTGGAACTTGGCCATGGCGTCGAAGACCGCCAGCGCGGTCTGCCTCGGGTCTGGCGAGGCGATCTCGCCGCGTTCCACGCCCTCGGCTATGACCCTGGTCAGCTGGTCCACCACGAATTCGATGTGCGCGACGACCGGGGTGCGCGCGTCCTCGGCCAGTTCGGCGAACGCCGCGAAGAACTCCGGGTCGTCCTGCGCCCGGGACCACTTCGTCTCCGCGAGCGTCCACAGCAGCAGCCGGATCCGCTCGGCGGCCTCCCCCGCGCCGTCGGCGACGGCCGCGAGCGCCGGGTGCATCCGCTGGAGCCAGCGGTCCACCACGGCGTCCCGCAAGTCCGCCTTGGTCGGGAAGTGCCGGTACACCGAGCCGTGGCTGACCCCGAGCGCCCGCGCGACGTCGACCACGCTGGTCTTGGCCGGGCCGAAGCGGCGCAGGGTCTCCTCCGCCGCTTCCAGGATGCGCTCGGAGGTCAGGGGCCCGCCAGGTGTGCTGGTACTCACCGCTGAACTCTATTTCTCCGAGTCGAGGTGGGCCATCTGCTCGGCGGCGTACCGGGTGCCGGCGGCCGAGCCGGCGGGCACCGCCTTCTCGATCTGGGCGAGGTCGTCGGCGGTCAGCGTGACGCCGAGCGAGCCCAGCGACTCCGCCAGCCGCTCCCGGCGGCGGGCGCCGATCAGCGGCACGATGTCCGTGCCCTGCGCCGCGACCCAGGCGATCGCCAGCTGCGCGACGGTGACGTTCTTCTCCTCGGCGATCGAGCGCAGGGTGTCGACCAGCGCGAGGTTGTGGTCCAGGTTGTCGCCCTGGAAGCGCGGCGAGTGCGCGCGGAAGTCACCGGCGCCGCCGGTGCTGTCCTTGGTCCAGTGGCCGCTGATCAGGCCGCGGGAGAGCACGCCGTAGGCGGTGATCCCGATCCCCAGCTCCCGGGCGGTCGGCAGGATCGCGGCCTCGATGCCGCGCGAGATCAGCGAGTACTCGATCTGCAGGTCCGAGATCGAGTGCACGGCCGCGGCCTTGCGCAGGGTCTCGGCGCCGACCTCCGACAGGCCGATGTGGCGGATGTAGCCGGCCTGCACCATCTCGGCCAGGCCGCCGATGGTCTCCTCGATCGGGACCTTCGGGTCCAGCCGGGCCGGACGGTAGACGTCGAGGTGGTCCACGCCGAGCCGCCGCAGCGAGTACGCCAGGGAGGTCTTCAGGGCGTTGGGGCTGGTGTCGTAGCCGATGAAGGCGCCGGCCGGGTCGCGCTGGGCGCCGAACTTGACGCTGAGCAGGTAGCGGTCGCGCGGGATGCCGCGCAGCGCGTCGGCCAGCAGGAGCTCGTTGTCGCCCATGCCGTAGAAGTCGCCGGTGTCGATCAGGGTCATCCCGGCGTCCAGGGCGGCGTGCACGGTGGCGATGGACTCGTCGCGGTCGGTCGGCCCGTACAGGGCGGACATGCCCATGGCCCCGAGACCGAGGGGGAAGACTTCGGGGCCGTCGGCGCCGAGGCGGCGGGGGGCGAAGGGGCTGTCAGTCGTCGTCATGCTTTCGACGATACGACTGACAGCTGACAGATTTCAAGTTTTGTCATTCGCCAATCGTCAGGCGGCACCGCCCTGCGGGCTCGCCGGGTCGGTCGGCGCGCCCGGGTTCTTGGCGGTCTTGGCAGGCACGGCGATGGCGGTGGCGGTGATGGTGTCGCCGTGGAGCGGCCCGAGCACCGTGACGGTCATCCCGACCTTGAGGTCGGCGGCGGTGAGGGCGTGCGCCTTGGAGCCGAACTTGGTCTTGCCGTCGTAGTCGACGGTCACCGTCGTGCCCTTGACCTCGGTCCCGGTGAAGCTCCCGGACCCGACCTGGGTGATCGTGACCCGGGCGAGCTTGCCGGTCTTGCCGGTCTTGCCGTGCTTGCCGGTCCCGCCGGTCGTCGCCCCGGCGCCGGGCTGGCTCTGGTCCGTGGCGGGAGCCGCGGCCGCGGTGTTCGAGGACGAGCCGGAGGACTGGAAGGCCGCCGTCGTGCCCCAGGCGGCCCCGCCGAGCACGATCACCCCGGCCGTGCCGAGCAGGGCCAGCTTCAACGGCCCCAGGCGGGTCAGACGCTGCTTGAAGCCCGGCCGCTGAGGCTGCGGCTCCTCGAAGGGCTGCTGCTCGAAGCCCTGCTGGTAGCCGCCCTCCGCGGGGATGTTGTACGGGTCGACCGGCTCGAAGCGCCGGGTCGCGTCGAACGGGTCCTGGTCCTGGCTCATGGTGGCATTACAACGGCTCGCGGATAAGCCGGTGGTCAATAAGCCCGATGTAAAGAAGCGCGGGACCGGCCGGGGCCGGCAGGCGGAACCCTGCCGCAGCTCGGCTCAGCCCGGTCCGGCCGGCAACGGCCGGCGCCCCGGTGTCGCCTCAGGTCAGCCCGACGACCGGCCCGACCACCACGATCGCCGGCGGCCGGATCCCGGCCTCGGCCACCGCCGCCTCGATCAGCCCGAGCGTGGTCTGCACCCGGCGCTCGCCGGGCATCGTGCCCTCCTGGATCACCGCGACCGGGGTCTGCGGGTCGCGGCCGCCGGCGACCAGGGTGGCCGCGATCGCGCCTATACGCTCGATGCCCATCAGGATCACCAGTGTGCCGGTCATCCGGCCCAGCGCGGTCCAGTCCACCAGGGACTTCGGGTTGTCCGGGGCGACGTGGCCGGAGACCACGGTGAACTCGTGCGCCACGCCCCGGTGCGTGACCGGGATGCCGGCCAGTGCCGGCACCGAGATCGAGCTGGTGATGCCCGGGACCACCGAGCAAGGCACGCCGGCCTCGGCGCAGGCCAGCACCTCCTCGAAGCCCCGGCCGAAGACGAACGGGTCGCCGCCCTTGAGCCGGACCACGAACTTGCCGGCCTTCGCGCGCTCGATGAGGACCTCGTTGATCGCGTCCTGGGCCAGGGCGCGGCCGTAGGGGATCTTCGAGGCGTCGATGATCTCCACGTCGGGCGCCAGCTCGTCCAGCAGCCCGCGCGGCCCGAGCCGGTCGGCCACCACCACGTCGGCCTCGGCCAGCAGCCGCCGGCCGCGCACGGTGATCAGGTCCGGGTCGCCGGGGCCGCCGCCGATCAGCGCCACGCCCGCGGTGCGGCCGCGGTGGTGCGGGGCGGCCAGGGTGCCGTCGCGCAGTCCCTCCAGGACGCCGTCGCGGACGTCCACGGCGCGCCGCGGGTCGCCGCCGCCGATCACCGAGACCGTCACGCCGTCGTGCCGGCCCACCGCGGGGGTCCACGCGCTGGAGTCCTCGGCGGAGTCGGCCCGGGAGCAAAACACCCGTCCGGCCTCCGCCTCGCGCGCCACCGCGGCGTTCACCTCCGGGTCGTCGGCGGCGGCCACGGCGTACCAGGCCCGGGCCAGATCGCCCTCCCGGTACGGCCGCCGCTCCCAGACGATCTCGCCGCCGTTGGCCAGCGCCTCGATCGCCGGCGTCGCCTCGGGGGCCACGACCAGCACGTCGGCGCGGGCGTCGAGCAGCCCGAGGACCCGGCGCTGGGCCACCGGGCCGGCTCCGACCACCACCACCCGTCTGCCGGCCAGCCG
Organism: Catenulispora sp. MAP12-49; assembly: GCF_041262705.1. Lineage (NCBI taxonomy): Bacteria > Bacillati > Actinomycetota > Actinomycetes > Catenulisporales > Catenulisporaceae > Catenulispora > Catenulispora sp. MAP12-49. The sequence continues at coordinate 214,038 of NZ_JBGCCP010000017.1, forward strand.
CAGCGCAGCGGGGTAGACGGAGGCGGGGTCGGTCATGGCGCTCATGTGTCGGTCAGTTCCCGTGTCGTTCGCAGGGGCGTCGGCTAGGCGGCGTTCTCGTCGTCGTCGTCCGCGCGCTCGGCGACGCCGGCCGACTCGAAGGTCGCCACGTCCCGCAGCGCCCGCACGGCCGCCTGCACCAACGGTAGGGCCAGCACCGCGCCGCTGCCCTCCCCCAACCGCAATTCGAGATCGATCAGCGGGACCACGCCCAGGGCCTCCAGCGCGAGCTGGTGCCCGGACTCGGCCGAACGGTGCCCGGCGACCATGGCGTCGGTGGCCTCCGGGGCCAGCGCCTGGGCCACCAGCGCCGCGGCGCCGGCGATCACGCCGTCCAGGATCACCGGGATCCGCAGGCTCGCCGCGCCCAGGATGAAGCCGGCCAGCGCCGCGTGCTCCAGGCCGCCGACCGCGGCCAGCACCCCGAGCGGGTCGCCGGGGTCCGGCCGGTGCAGGTCCAGGGCCCGGCGCACCACGTCAACCTTGTGCGCGTAGGTCTGCTCGTCTATCCCGGTGCCGTACCCGGTGACCTGGGTCGGCGAGGCGCCGGTGAACGCGGCGATCAGCGCGGCGCTCGCGGTGGTGTTCGCGATGCCCATGTCGCCGGTCAGCAGCACCTTGTTCCCGGCGGCGACCAGGTCCCGCGCGGTCTCCACGCCGACCTCGAGCGCGGCCAGCGCCTCCTCGCGGGTCATCGCCGGCCCCTCGGCCAGGTCCGCGGTGCCGTACCGGATCTTGCGCGGCACCAGCCCGGTCTGCTGCGGCAGCTCGGCGTTCACGCCGACGTCCACCACGCACACCTCGGCGCCGATCTGGTGCGCGAAGGCGTTGACCACGGCGCCGCCGGACAGGAAGTTCATCACCATCTGCGCGGTGACCTCCTGCGGCCAGGGCGTGACGCCCTGCGCGTGCACCCCGTGGTCGGCGGCGAAGATCGCGACCGCGGCGGGCTCGGGGATCGGCGGCGGGAAGACCCCGGCCAGCCCGGCCAGCTGCACGGAGACGTCCTCCAGGACGCCCAGCGCCCCGGCCGGCTTGGTCATGACCTCCTGCCGGGCGATCGCCGCGTCGCGCGCGGCCTTGTCCAGCGGCTCGATCGCGGCCAGGGTCTCCTCCAGCAGCGACACCGGGTTGCTGCCCGGCAGCGCCCGGCGGCCGTACTGCTCGTCGTGCACGGCCCAGGCCAGCGGCCGGCGCTTGGCCCAGCCGGCCCCGGACAGCTCCGGCTCGCCCGGGAACTCGTGGACGTAGCCGACGCACAGGTAGGCGACCACCGACAGGTGGTCGGGCAGGTCCAGGGTGCGGGTGAGCTCGCGCTCGTCGAAGAAGGACACCCAGCCCACGCCCAGACCCTCGGCCCGCGCCGCCAGCCACAGGTTCTCCACCGCCAGCGCGGCGCTGTACGGCGCCATCTGCGGCTGCGAGTGCCGGCCCAGCGTGTGCCGGCCGCCCCGGGTCGGGTCGCAGGTCACGACGATGTTGACCGGGGTGTCCAGGATCGCCTCGATCTTCAGGTCCTTGAACGCCCGCTGGCGCGCCTTGGGCAGCGAGGCGGAGTACGCGTCGCGCTGCCGGGCGGCCAGGTCGTGCACGGCCTGCCGGGTCTCCCGGTTGCGCAGCACCAGGAAGTCCCAGGGCTGCGAGAAGCCGACGCTCGGCGCGGTGTGCGCGGCCTCCAGGACGCGGGTGAGCACCTCGTCCGGGATCACGTCGGGCAGGAAGGTGGAGCGCACGTCGCGGCGCTCGCGGATGACCCGGTGCACGGCGGCCAGCTCGGCGTCGTCGTACGGCGGGACGCGCGGGACGTCGTCGTAGGGCTCGCCGTCGGTGTCGTAGAGGTCGTCGGCGCCGGCCTGGTTCTCCAGCTCGCCGGCGTCGGCGTTCTCGGACCCGGCGTTGGCCCACGGGACGAGCATCTCGGGCTCGGCGTCGCCGTCGGCGTCCTCGTCGAGCTCGTCCTCACCGTCGTAGTCGTCGTACTCGCCGACCGCCTCGGCCGGCGTGATCGCCACGGTCGGCGTCGCGAACACCGGCCCCGGCTCCTCCCCGGCCCCGCCGAACTCGACGCCCTCGGCCGGGTCGTCGAACACCGGCGGCGCCGGCTCGAAGCGCGGCGGGTCCAGGTGCGCGGCCAGCGGCGGCTCGGCCTGCGGCTCGGCGGCACCGGGGTTGTTGCCGGCGTTGTTGCCGGCGCCCAGACCGTAGTCAGGGCTGGTGTTCGGGGTCAGCGGCCGGTCGCCGAACGACGGCATCCCGCCCTCCGGCGCGCCGAAGATCGGCGCGGCCGGCGCGGCCGGCGCGGCCGGCCCGGCGGGCGCGCTCGGCGCGGCGGGCGCGCTCGGCGCGGACTCGGCGGCACCGAAAGGCGTCTCCTCGACCGGCCGGGCCCCGAACGACGGGTCGTTCCCGGCCTGCGGCGCGAAGGCCTGCGGGCCGCCGAAGGTCGCCTGCGGGTCGATGCCCGCCGAGTGCGCGTCCTGCGCGGTGGGGAAGACGGGCTCGGCGTTCTCGGCGCCGAACGGCTGCGGAGCGGGGGCCGCGGGCGGGAAGCCCTGGGCCTCGCCCTGGAAGCCCTGCGCCTCGCCCTGGAAGTGCTGCCGGGAATTGAAGGAGGGCTCGCCGGCCGGCGGGAAGCCCTGCTGGTTGTCGAAGACCGCCTCGTCGGCACCGAAGCCGCCGGCCGGCGGGAAGTTCTGCGGCGCGCCGAAACCGGGCTCGCCGAAGCGCTGCTGGCCGTCGAACCCGACAGCATCCTCGCGCTCGCTACCGAAGCCCTGCGGGCCCCCCACAGGCGGGAAGCCTTGCGGCGCACCGAATCCGGGCTCGGCACCTTCCTGGCCGAAGCCCTGCGCGCCGAAACCGGCGTCCGCGTTGTCCGCGCCGAAACCGGGTGCATTGGCGTGCGGGAAGCCTTGCTGCGCGCCGAAACCAGCCTCGGCACCTTCGTGACCGAAGCCGTGCGCACCGAACCCGGCATCGGGGTTGTCCGCGCCGAAACCGGGCGCACCGGCGGGCGGGAAGCCTTGCGGAGCGCCGAAACCAGCCTCAGCGCTTTCGTGGCCGAAGCCCTGCGCACCGAACCCGGTGTCGGCATTGTCCGTGCCGAACCCGGGGCCGCTGGCGGGCGGGAAGCCTTGCGGCGCACCGAAACCGACGTTGTTCGCGCCCGGGAAACCCTGCTCCCCGAACGCCTGCTCCTCGGGCTGCGGCGCCGCGAAGCCCTGCGGTGCGCCGAAGCCCTGCGCCTCCTCGGCACCGAAGCCGTGGCTGTCGGTGTTCTGACCGCCGGGATGCCGGCCGAAGGAGTCCTGGCCGAAGGAGTTCTGGCCGAAAGAGTCCTGGCCGAAAGAGTCCTGGCCGGGCTCGTCGATGATCGCCGGGATGATGTCCGTCGGCTGGTCGTAGGACGCCGGGCCGCGCAGCGGTGCGCGCAGGTCGAAGCCGGGGCGCTCGGGCGGTTCCGGGGCGGCGTCGAAGACGCTGATGTCGACCTGGCCGCGCTGCTCGCGGGGGTCCCGCTGGTCGCGCTGGTCGCGCTGCTCGCGGGGGTCGCGCTCGTCACGCGGGAGCGGGGTCCGGTCGGCGGCCTCGTCGAAGTCGTTGCCGTCGGCCGGGGACGCCTGCTGCGGGACCACCGGGTCGCGGCGGAAGACGTCGAACTGCTGCGCCTGGCGCAGGGCCTCGGCACCGCGCGCGCCCGGGGAGCGGCGGGGGGTGGGGCCGGAGTCGGCGTTGGCGTCGCGCTGCTGCGGCACGCCGAAGGCGCCGCGGCCGTCAGGACCCTGATTGCGGGGCCCGGGCTGCGGGCCGCGGCCGGGCGGCGGCTGCATCTGCGGCATCATCGGGCGCTGAGCACGGCCGGGCTCGCCGGGAGCGCGGCCGCCCTCGGCCGGGCCGCGGCCGCCGGCCGGCGGCTGGTCGCGGAACGCCGAGCCGGGCGGCACCACGGGGCCGCCGGGCGCGCCGGCCGGACGCGGACGGATCGGGCGCGTGGGGCGGTTCGCCGACTCCGGGCCCTGAGGTCCGCCGGGGCCGCCTTGGCCGCCAGGACCGCCGGGCATGCCGCCGGGGCCGCCAGGGCCACCCAGACCGCCCGGACCGCCGGAGCCGGGCCGGCCCGGCTGCTCCGGCCCGCCGAACGCACCGCGCGGGTCCCGGCCGTCGCGCATCCGCGCGCCGACCGGTCCACCCGGTCCGTTCGGTCCGCCGGGTCCACCCGGCCCACCCGGTCCCGCGGAGCCGTTGCGCGGCCCCGGGAACTCGGCTTCGTCGTCGAACACCAGCCTGCTGAACTCGGTGGTCGGCGCGCTGTCGTCGTAGGGTCCCGCGCCGGGCGGGAAGCCGTCCTCGAACGGCGGCCTCCCGGAGCCGTCACGCCCGAAATCGTCGGCACCGGTCACCGTGGGTTCCTCGATCCTGTCGTTCCATACCATGGTTCGTATCCCGCTCCCGTTCCCCGTGTCCCCCATTGTCAGCGGGGGTTCGCGTTCGCGTGGGCGCTGCCAAGTATCGCTTGTCGACGGCACGCGCGAGCCCGGAAGAGCATACGCAGCCCCTGATCGGGTTGACTAAAAAGCCGGGTCTGTCACCCAAGCTCACCCCAAAGAACGAATACCGGCGCCGCCGGCGCCAGCCGGAGCGCGTCCCCCGGGCGGGGGGCCAGGCGCGAGGCCTGCAACTGCACGCCGTCCACCCGGCGGTCGCCGATCCGCAGCGCCTGCCGGATGGCCGGCAGCCGGTCCAGCGCGGTGACCGCGGTGACCACGGTGCGCGCGCCGGTGGTGGCGCACGCCCGGACGATCTCGGCCCGCTCGGTCCCCACGAACACCGAGTCCGGGCGCGGCAGCGTGGCCAGGGCCGCCGGCGCCAGGCCGCTGACCACCTCGACGTCCACGCCGTGCATCACCGCGTTCAGCGATATCCGCTCGCAGGCGTCCGGATCGCGCTCCACGGCGATCACCGCCGCGCCCAGCCGCGCGCACTCCACGGCCAGCGCCCCGGCCCCGGCCGCGATCTCCCACACCATCGCGCCCAGCCGCGGCGCCAGCCGCGCCAATATCAAGGCCCTGACTTCGGCGGGGAGCACCTGCGGCCCGCGGGCCACGAACGCGTTGTCCGGCACCGCCCAGCCGGCCGAGGGCCCGGCCCAGGCCGACACCCAGCCCGAGCCCCAGCGCGGGTCGTGCGGCGAGTCCGGGCTCAGCCGCTCCTCGTCCAGCACCAGGATGGCGTCCGCGGCGCCCCAGACGACCCGGGCGGCCGCCTCGGTCGGCGAGACCTTCTCGATCCGCTCGTCGGGCTCCCCGAGGTGCTGGGCCACGATGAAGGCACGCTGGGCCCCGCGCAGGGCCGCGGCGACGCGGTGCGGCGGGAACTCCGGGGCGGCCACGATGGCGACCTTCGGGTGCGCGCGGGCGGTGTTGGCGGCGCGCTGCAGCGAGCGGTCGTCGGTGACGCAGACCACGACCGCGTCGTCCCAGGGCAGCCCGAGGCGGCCCAGGGTGGCCGCGACCGGGCCCGGCGCGGGGTAGCCGACGACTTCGAAGCCTGATTCGCGCAGATCGCGCAGCACGCCGAAGAACCCCGGGTCCCCGGCGGTCACCACCACGGCCGGGCCGGCCTTGGGATCGGTCAGGTGCGCGGTGAGCCGGGCGTAGGCCAGGCGGTTGTCATCGCCCAGCAGGATCCGCCGCACGTGCTCGGGCACGCCGATCCCGTCGAGGTGGCGCGCCACCCCCACGACAAGTTCGGAGGACTCCAGGACCCGGCGGACCACCGGCCCCGGCAGCGATCCGTCGTAGCCGACGACCGCGACCGCCGCGGCGGCCTGGGCTATCGCCGGCCCCGCGGCCCCGTGCCGGCCGGCGGTCACGCCGGCCCCCCGCACAAAGCCACGGCGAAGCCGGGGGCGCGCCGTGGATCGGGCATGGAGAGGTCCTCCGCGTTACGTCTGTAGGAACTTCAACGCACACTAACACCGCCTGTTCCACAAGTGAGGCGGCGAATCAGTCAAAAGCGGGTAAATCAGGCAGCGAACAATCCCGTCGGGCCGTGGCGCGGATCTCATCTCGCGCGCCGGTGGCGCGGGCGGACCGGGGACGCACGTGCAAAGGCACGTGCATCAGTGGGACATGGTCACCTGCTGGACACCCTCCGCGATGAAGGGGTCGCCGGCCCGGGCGAACCCGAAGCGCTCGGCCCAGGGCTCCAGCGCGGTCGGGACGTCGATCAGCAGCCGCCGCTCGCCGGCCATCTTCACCGCGTAGTCCAGCAGCCGGCCGGCTATGCCGCGCCCGCGCGCGCCGAAGCGGGTGGCGAGCCGTTCTATCCGCAGGGTGTCGTCCGATTCCTGGACCACGCGCACGGCGGCCAGCACGTCCCCGTCGCGCTCGGCCCACAGGTGCACGCTGGACGGCTCGGTGTCCCGGCCGTCGATGTCCAGATGCGAGCTGCCCCACTCGACGATGAAGACCTCCTGCCGCAGCCGCAGCAGGGCGTAGATGGTCGGCGCGTCGAGGTCCTCGATGTGCGCGTAGCGATAGGAGACCTTGCCCAAGACGAATCTCCGAAACGGGCCTGCCGGCGCCGGTGCGCCGGATGTCGTGGTGACGCGGCGAGCCGCCGCGCCGGTGGTGTCGAACCTGCCGATCAAGGTGCCGATCCCGGTGCCCCGCCCCTGACCGCCAGACCCGTGACCCCCTTCACCGGCAGAATACTGACCCGGGTGCACGGACGCCATGCACGTGCGGCACGGTGCCGGGACTGCCTCCAGGATAGGTAGTATCAGCTGGATACACTGCCGATTCGGCGAAAATCACGTATGCGCCGGATTGCAGACTGTTGTCCGGTTATGCCTCGGTGTCGTGCGGCCTCAAAGCAGTCGGGCGGCCTCAAAGCAGTCGCGCGGCCTCAAAGCACCAGCGATGCGATGGCGACCAGGCCCACCACGATGATCAGCCCCCTGAGCACCCGCGGCGGCAGCCGGCGTCCCACGCTCGCGCCGATCTTCCCGCCGACCAGCGCGCCGGCGGCGATCGCCAGGGCCGCGCCCCACTGCACCGAGGGGTGCTGCGACCCGCCGAGCCCCAGCGCGCCGACGATGATGAACACCACCGCGGCGATCGCGTTCACCACGCAGGCGAGCACGTTCTTCACGCCGTTGAGCACCTGCAGGTGGTCGCCGTAGGTCAGCCCGAGGATCGCCATCAGCAGCACGCCCTGCGCGGCGCCGAAGTAGCCGCCGTACATCCCGCTGCCGAACACGGCCAGCAGGACGCCCCAGCCGCCGCTGTGCGCGCCCTCGGCCTCGGCGCCGTCCGCCTCCTCGCGGGCGGCCCGCCGCGCCGCGACCCGCTTCGAAAGCCGCGGCTGCAGCACGATCAGCACCAGCGCCAGGGCGATCAGCACCGGCACGATCGCCTTGAAGGCCTTGGCCGGCAGCAGGAACAACAGCAGCGCGCCGATCGTGGCCCCGCACAGCGAGGCCAGCACCAGCCTCAGCAGCCGGCGGCCGCCGACGGCGCGGAACTTCGCGATCTCCGCGCGGTAGCCGTGGATCCCGGACAGGGAGCCGGGCACCAGGCCGACGGTGTTGGTGACGTTCGCGACCACCGGGCTGTAGCCGAAGGCGAGCAGCGTGGGGAAGGTCACCAGCGTGCCGGAGCCGACCACCGTGTTGATCGTGCCGGCCGCCATGCCCGCGCCCAGCAGCGCCGCCACCTCGCCGATGCCCACCGCTTGCCTCCCGCCGGCTCGCGCCTCCCGCTGTCCTGCGCTCCGGTCGAGCGTAGCGGGCGGAAGATCGGTTGGCCGCGCCGCGTCCGGCGGTTAGGATCGCGAACGTGCACCGGTTGTTCCCGGTCACCCCGCCGCCGGGATCCTAGAAGCGGGGTCGACCTGATCATCAGGGACCGCCTGTCGGCGTGTTGAGCCGACGGGTTCATGTGTCACACCCCGCTTCCCGCGACTGATTCCCCGCTCGTCACCGAGCACAGTCTTCTCTGTCGCAGGAGCGATCCCTTGATCTACCTTGTCTTTTCCGGCGTGCTCTGGGGCACCGGCGGCCTCACCGGCCGACTGCTGTCGCTGCACACCCACCTGTCCCCCACCGCCGTGGCCGGCTATCGGCTGCTGCTCGGCGGCACCCTGCTCATCCTGTTCGCGACGACCACGGGCCGCCGCCGCCCGCGAGGACGCGCGGCGTGGCTGCGGATCATGGTCGTCGGCGCCTTGTCGGCGGGCTTCCAGGCCGGCTACTTCGCCGCGGTCGCGCTGACCGACGTCAGCCTGGCCACGCTGCTCACCATCGGGGCGGCTCCCGTCCTGGTCGTCGCCTTCGAGCAGGCCACCGGGCGGCGGCGCCTGGACGCCCGGGTGGCGGCGACCGTGTCCCTGGCGGTCATGGGCCTGGGGCTGCTGGTCGGCGAGCCGCCGCACGGCATCACCGCCGCGCATCTGGCCGCCGGCGCCGGCTGCGCGATCGCCAGCGCCGCCGGGTTCTCGGCGATCAGCCTGCTCGGCAAGACCCCGGTCCCGGGCCTGGACGAGGTCGCGATGACCGGGTACAGCTTCACCCTCGGCGGCCTGGCGTTGATGGTCGTCGCCGGTGCCACCACCGGCGTCGGATTCACGCCGCGCCCCGGCGCCGTCGGGCTGCTGCTGGTTCTGGGGCTCGTCCCGACCGCTGTCGCCTACGGCTGCTACTTCATCGGCCTGCGTCACGCGGCGGCCAGCACCGGCACGGTCACGGCGCTGCTGGAGCCGCTGACCGGCACGGCCCTGGCCGTCATCCTGCTCGGCGACCGCCTCACGGCGATCGGGGCCGTCGGCGCGGCACTGCTCGCGGTGTCGGTGACCGCCGAGACCTGGCAGGCCCGGACCCGGGCCGCAGCCTAGAAGGGCAGAAGAAAGGGGCCGGTCTGGCGACCGGCCCCTTTCCCGTTGAAACTCAGTCCTCGTCCTGGTTGAAGAACACGTCGTCGGCCGGGCTGGACGTCCCGCGCTGGCGCGGCGGCCGGTCGGCGCGCGGCGCCGGCCCCTTCGGCGGCGCGTCCCCGCTCGGCCCGAGCGCGTTGCCGTTGGCGGCCACCGGCTCGGGGGCCGCCGCGACGGGCATCCCCGGCATGCCGACCCGGCCCAGCGCCCCGCCGACGTTCTCCAGCGCCTTGCCGAACTCGCTGGGGATGATCCAGAGCTTGTTGCTGCCGCCCTCGGCGATCTTCGGCAGCTGCTGCAGGTACTGGTAGGCCATCACCTGGTCGTCGGCGCGGCCCTCGTGGATGGCGTCGAAGACCTTGCGGATCGCCGCCGCCTCGCCCTCGGCCTGCAGCGCGCGGGCCTTGGCCTCACCCTCGGCGCGCAGCACGGCGGCCTGCTTCTCGCCCTCGGCGGTGAGGATCTGCGACTGCTTGAAACCCTCGGCCGACAGGATCGCCGCGCGGCGGTCCCGGTCGGCGCGCATCTGCTTCTCCATCGAGTCCTGGATCGAGGCCGGCGGCTCCACCGCCTTCAGCTCGACCCGGGAGACCCGGATGCCCCAGTTGCCGGTCACCTGGTCCAGGACCCCGCGCAGCTCGTTGTTGATGTAGTCGCGGCTGGTCAGCGTGCGCTCCAGGTCCATGCCGCCGACGATGTTGCGCAGCGTGGTGACCGTGAGCTGTTCGATCGCCTGGATGTAGTTGGTGATCTGGTAGACCGCCGCGCGGGCGTCGGTGACCTGGAAGTAGATGACGGTGTCGATGGAGACCGTCAGGTTGTCCTGGGTGATCACCGGCTGCGGCGGGAAGGGCACGACCTGCTCGCGCACGTCGATGATCGCGCGCACGCGGTCCACCACCGGCATCAGGATCCGCAGTCCCGGCGTCAGCGTGCGGGTGTAGCGGCCGAAGCGCTCGATGACGGCGACGGTCCCCTGCCCGACGATGCGCACGGACTGAAACAGGCTCACCGCGATCGCGGCGGCGATCAAGATGAGGACGACGATCGTGGCGACCATGTCGACTCCTCCTCCAACACTTCGATGTCCGGCGGTCAGGAGGCGGCAGGCACCCCCCGGTGACAGTGCTCGATCTTAAGGCCGGGAACGCATAGCGCACACACCGTTCCGTCGAGGATTGTCCTGCCCGCGTTACGGGTTGCGGAATCCCTGGCGGCGCTTAGAGAACAGGCCTACAGGACCAGCGCGGTCGCACCCTCGATCTGGGCGACGTCCACGCGGTCTCCGACCTCATATTCAGTCTGCCCGTCATACGCGCGGGCACTCCAGATCTCACCGGATATCCGGACTCTGCCGTCGTGCCCGTCGACCTTCTCGACGACCAGCGCCTCGCGGCCGATCAGCGTGTCGATGCCCTGGCGGTGCTCGGGCCCGCCGTGCAGCCGCTTCATCGCGGTCGGGCGGGCGAAGACCAAAGTCGCTATGGAGACCGCGCCGAACGCCGCGAACTGCACCACGACGCCGCCGCCCGCTCCGGCGGCGACCGCTGCGGCCGCCGCTCCGATGCCGAGCATCACGAACACCAACGCGGTCGTGGTCAGTTCCAGCAGGACCAGCACGGCCGCGACGACCGCCCACACCATGGCGTGCATGGAACCCATGCTACGGAAGGCGGAGCGGCTATCAAACCTCTGTCAGACGGCGCGCGCGTACCAGCGGTCGCCCGACGCGGTCTGATACCGCTCCACGCTCAGCGGCAGGCCGAACGTCGTGGTCAGGTTCTCCGAGGTCAGCGCGGCCTCGATCGGCCCGGCCGCGACCACGGCGCCGGCCCGCACCAGCAGGATGTGCGAGAAGCCCGGCGGGATCTCCTCGACGTGGTGCGTGACCAGGATGGTGACCGGCGCGTAGGGGTCGGAGGCCAGCCGGGCCAGCCGGTGCACCAGATCCTCGCGGCCGCCCAGGTCCAGGCCCGCGGCCGGCTCGTCGAGCAGCAGCAGCTCCGGGTCGGCCATCAGCGCCCGGGCGATCAGCGCGCGCTTGCGCTCGCCCTCGGACAGCGTGCCGAAGGTGCGCTTGCCGAACGCGTGCATGCCCCACCAGGCCAGCAGCTCGTCGGCGCGCTGCGCGTCGGCCTCGTCGTACTTCTCGCGCCAGCGGCCGACCATGCCGTAGGAGGCGGTCATCACCACGTCGCGGACCGTCTCGCCGCGCGGCAGCTTCTCGGAGACCGCGGCCGAGGAGTAGCCGATGCGCGGCCGCAGCTCGAAGACGTCGACCGCGCCGAGCCGCTCGCCGAGCACGCCGACCGCGCCGGCGGTCGGGAACAGCGAGGTGGCCGCGATGTTCAGGACCGTGGTCTTGCCGGCCCCGTTCGGCCCGAGCACCACCCAGCGCTCGCCCTCGCCCACCGTCCAGTTCACGGCGTCGAGCAGCTTGCGGCCCTCGCGGACCACGGAGACGTCGACGAGGTCGAGGACGCTGTCGGGGTCGACGGACAGGGCTTCGGTGGTCATGTTCGGCACCAGTTTCCTCACGCGGGCAGGCCTCGATCTTCGCGCGCCTAGCTTAGAGGACGCATGTGGACACCTCGTCGCAGCATCGCGCCCCGGCTGTTCACCCGGCCCCGCGTCGGTACCGCCACGTACCCTGGTCCTCATGCTGAGCGAACACCGGTCGGGGCGCCTGGTCGCCTGGGGCAACGCGTGGCTCGCCGGGCACACCAGTCTGGACTCGGCCGCCGAGCAGGTCCGGGCGGACGGCGACGAGCCGCACCGGGTGGCCGGCGTGCCTGGCGAGGACGGCGATGTGGGCTGGACCGTGGCGCTGGGCCGGCTGCGCGCCGCCGGGGTCACGGGCCTGCGCCTGGCGCTGCCCCGGCCCGGCGACCCGCTCGGCCTGAAGGGCCCGGCGGCCTTCAACCAGGCGGCGATCGCCGCCGGCGAGGCGGTCCTGACCGACGGACCGGCCCTGGGCATCGTGCCCTCGGTGGACGGCTACGGCCCGGCCGGCGACCGCGGCCACGCGGTCCGCTGGACGGTGACCCCGGTCCCCGACGGCGCGCCCGCGACCCCGACCCTGTCGGAGGCCGAACGCGAACTGAACGCGGCACTGCGCGAGGCCGCCGAGGAACTGGCCCGCCTGGACGTGGCGCGCTGGCGTCCGGAACTGGCCGAGTCACTGGCCGCGATCCGAGGCCACGGCCGCGCCCCGAAGGCGGTGCTGGCACCGGGCTACCCGCCGCGCGCGGTCAAGGTCCTGACCCAGGCCCAGCGCCTGGCCGCGATCGCCGACCTGGCCGGGCAGGACGAGGGCGGCAGCGTCACGGCGATGGAGTCCCGCCTCCGCGCCTCGGCCCTGGTCGACCTGGAGCGGGTGACGCGGCGCGCGCAGCTGGCGGCCTACCACTCGATCCTGGAGCCGGGGAAATAGGCGGGCGGCTTGCTCGGATTCGGCTCGGCACGGCCCGGCTCAGCTCGAACTGGCTCGGCGCAGCCTGACTCAGCGCAGCCTGGCCCCGCCTGACCCACCTCAGCCCATCGTCAGCGCCGCGAACTCCATCGCGAAGCCGACGGCCAGTACCGCCAGCGCGCCGACCAGCTCCAGCCAGTCGCGCAGCTTCAGGTCGAAGCGCGACACCAGGATGCGCTCGGGCCGCAGCGGGTCGTACCACAGCCGCACCTGCGCGCCGGTGGCCACGCTCTGGCGCGGCCGGTAGCCGTAGGCGCGGGTGACGACCGGCGGGCCGGTCGAGGCGAAGTAGCGGACTCGCGGCGCGTTGCGGACCGCTCCGGAGGCGTCGCAGGACACGACCATGCCGATGACCTCGCCGTGGGTCGGTACTCCGACCAGCCTGAGCCGCAGCCGCGCCAGTCTGCGGGCGCACGCGCTCAGCCAGAGGACCCCGCCCCCGATCCAGAACAGGCCGGACGCGGCGAGGAACCCGGCGACGAAGGACGTGTCGTCCGCGGCCATACTTCAATGCTAGGGCCGCCTCGCCCCGTTGAGCCTGTTCACAGAGCAGACATCACCCGTATGGGACACCAGGGCCTGATCAGCGCCTTGTCCTGGACAGCACGGCCGACTCCCCCGGCTCCGGCCGCTTCAACCAACTCCTGCGGCTCACCACCCGGACACTGCTCGGCCGTGCGGCCCGGCGACGGTACCGTGGATCACACCATGAACACCGCGCACGCTCTGCCGCCGCCCGGCGAAACCGTCCTGGTCACCGTGTACGGCGCCGACCGTCCCGGTGTCACCGCGAGCCTGTTCTCCGCACTGGAGGCCTTCGACGTCCCGGTCGTGGACGTGGAGCAGGTCGTCGTGCGCGGCCGCCTGGTGCTGGCCGTGCTGGTCGGCGCGCCGCAGGAGCCGGACGGCGAGCGGACGCTGCGGCTGCTGCTGCACAAGTGGGCCGCCGAGGAGCGGCTGGACGTCGAGGTCGTCACGGGCCTGGGCGACAACCGCAAGCGCCGCGAGGGCCGCACGCACGTGACCGTCCTGGGCGCCCCGCTCAAGCCGGCCGCGATGGCGGCGCTGGCCCGGCAGATCGCCGAGTGCCGCGGCAACATCGACCGCATCGTGCGGCTGGCCAAGTACCCGGTGACCGCGATCGAGCTGGACGTCTCCGGCGCCGACCCCGACCTGCTGCGCGAGCGGCTGGCGCGGGTCGCCGCCGAGGAGCACGCCGACATCGCGGTGCAGCCGGCGGGCCTGAGCCGGCGGGCCAAGCGGCTGGTGGTGATGGACGTGGACTCCACGCTCATCGAGGGCGAGGTCATCGAGGAACTGGCGGCCCGCGCCGGCTGCCTGGACGCGGTCGCCGGGATCACCCAGCGGGCCATGCGCGGCGAGTTGGACTTCGCCGGGTCGCTGCGCGAGCGGGTCGCGCTGCTGGAGGGGCTGGACGCCGGCGCGCTGGAGGACGTGCGCGCCTCGGTCCGGCTGATGCCCGGCGCCCGCACCCTGGTCCGCACCCTGAAGCGGCTCGGCTACCTGGTCGGCATCGTCTCCGGCGGATTCACGCACGTCACCGACTCGCTGCGGGACGAGCTCGGCCTGGACTTCGCCCTGGCCAACACCCTGGAGATCGGCCCGGACAACCGGCTGACCGGCCGCGTGGTCGGGCCGATAGTGGACCGCGCGGGCAAGGCGACGGCGTTGCGGGAGTTCGCCGAGGCGGCCGGGGTGCCGGCCACCGACACCGTGGCCATCGGCGACGGCGCCAACGACCTGGACATGCTGGCCGCGGCCGGGCTCGGGGTGGCGTTCAACGCCAAGCCGGTGGTTCGGGAGCAAGCGGACACCGCGGTGAACGTGCCGTTCCTGGACACGATCCTCTACCTGCTCGGGATCACCCGCGAGGAGGTGGAGGCCGCGGACGCCGCCGAGGAGACGATCGAGACGACGTCGTCTTCGGACGGTGCGCGGAACGTTCAGCCGGCCGCCTGAGCCACCGCGCCCGCACCGCTCGACCTCGGCCCCAGCCTCAAAGCCTCAACTTCGACCTCAACCGCGCGGGGACTCCACCGCCACGATCGCCGCCGCGGCCGGGTCCAGCGCGGCCCACTCGCCGTCGAACTCCAGCACGGTCACCGTGTTGGTCGGATAACCGGCGTGCGCCTTGGCCACGAGTTCCGGATGCGTCTCGTCGGCCAACGCCAGGGCCAGGTACTGGATCCCGGGGTTGTGCGAGACGACCATCAGGGTGCCGACACCCTCGGGCGTCCGGCGGATCACTTCCAGCATCTCCCCGGCCGAGGCGGCGTAGAGATCGTCGGTGAGCTGGATCTCGGGGCTGGACGGGAACGCCTCGGCGACCAGCTCGTAGGTCTCCTGCGTGCGCAGCGCGGTCGAGACCGCGGCGCGGTCGGGCACCCGGTTGTTCGCCACCAGCCAGGCGCCGGTGCGCGGGGCGTCGCGGCGGCCGCGGTCGGTCAGCGGGCGCTGGTGGTCCTCGATGCCTTCGGGCCAGTCCGACTTGGCGTGCCGGAGCAGGATCAGGGTGTGCCGCATCAGCCGTTGGCCAGGCCCCAGAAGGACAGCACGACCAGGACGACCATGATCAGCCCGATCAGCCCCAGCAGCTGGTACATGCTCCGGGCGCCCGAACCCCGCTGGGCCTCGCGCCACTCGCGCGGCGGCCACTCGGCCTCGGCCGGCGTGTCGGGGGCGGAGACCGTGGGTTCCTCGCTTGCTGCCGTCATGACGTCCAGTCTGGCACCTGTACCGGGTCGGACGCCGAGCGGGGTGCGCCGGTCGGTGTGGCTCGGCCACACCGCCCCCACCAGGCTCAAAGGACCGGCCGCGCCTTCGGCTCGACCTCGTCGGCCAGCTGCTCCAGCACCGGCACGGCCGCGTGCAGCGCCTCCAGCTGCGCCCCGGTCAGCCGCTCCATGCCCTGCACCAGCGCCGCGGTCCGCAGCTTGCGCACCTTGGCGATCAGCGCCGCGCCACCGGGGGTGAGCGTGACCATGAAGGAGCGGCCGTCGTCCGGGTCCGGCTCGCGCTGCACCCAGCCGGCCGCGACCAGGCCGCTGAGCGTGCGCGTCATCGACGGCGCCGCGACTTTCTCCTTCTGGGCCAGGTCCCCGATCCGGATCGGGCCCCACTTCTCGATCACGAAGAGCGCGGACAGCTGGGCGAAACTCGCTTCCGACTGCCGCTGCAGCAGCTGCCGGTTCAGACGGCCCAAAGCCACCCGCAGGCGGGCGGCGACCTCGGTGTCGGGCTGGGTCGGCGATGAGTTCATCGGGTCCTTCACAGGAGCGCGGAGCGGGGCCGGGAAGAGTGGACGCAAAGTCGAGATGGTCTGGCGGAAGTGGGGCACAGTGAAACACATTGCCCCACCCCCAATCTACCGACCCCCGGCGCCCGGGGCCGGTCCCACGCCGCGCGTCCGGCGTGGGACCGGCACGAAACCGGCCCGCACACGGTCCGCCGCGCTTTACCCGGCGGCCGCCTCCAGCTCCTCCGACTGGCCCTTGCCGGGCAGCGCCGAGGCCACGGCGCCGATCACCGCCATCGCGATGGCGAGCCAGAACACGACCATGAGGCCGTCGTGGAAGGGGCCGGAGATGAGGTGCGGGAAGAAC
The DNA here is from genome assembly GCF_041262705.1 of Catenulispora sp. MAP12-49. Taxonomy (NCBI): domain Bacteria; kingdom Bacillati; phylum Actinomycetota; class Actinomycetes; order Catenulisporales; family Catenulisporaceae; genus Catenulispora; species Catenulispora sp. MAP12-49. The sequence continues at coordinate 230,106 of NZ_JBGCCP010000017.1, forward strand.
TCCCGGCCGGTGAGCGTCTGCGCGTTGGAGGCGGGCAGCGCGTGCAGCGTCGAGGGACCGAGCAGCTGCTGCATCGGGTTGTAGCCGAGGAACGCCGCGAACAGCGTCGCCACCGGCGGCAGGTGCGAGATCTGGGTCGCGGTCTGCGCCGGCACCCCTTGCGCGGTCAGGCCGCTGGACAAGGTGTGCGGCAGCGAGCTCGACAGGCCGGCCACCATGAGCGAGAAGAAGATTCCCAGGGACAGCACCATGCCGGCGTTCATGAACGTGGCCCGCGCCCCGGAGGCGGCACCGCGCATCCGGGTCGGGACGCTCGACATGATCAGCGACGTGTTCGGCGCGGAGAACAACCCGCCGCCGATGCCGTTGAGGAAGATGAGCAGCGCGAACACCCAATAGGAGAAGTCCGTGGGAATGAGCAGCAGGCCGGCGAACGACGCCGCCATCGCCAGCAGACCGCCGGCGGCGAACACCCGCGGCCCGAACTTGTCCGACAGATGCCCGGCGATCGGCCCGGCCACCAGGAAGCCGAGGGTCAGCGGGATCATGTAGATGCCCGCCCACAACGGCGTGTCCTTGTAGTCGTACCCGTGCAACGGCAGCCAGATGCCCTGCAGCCAGATGATCAGCATGAACTGCAGGCCGCCCCGGGCGACGGCCCCGAGCAGGTTCGCGAGGTTGCCGGTGCTGAAGTCGCGGTTCTTGAACAGCGTCATCGGCAGCATCGGATCGGAGATCTTCGCCTCGATCACGCAGAAGAGCACGATCAGGACGACGCCGCCGATCAGCCCGGCGTCCACCCAGGGGTTGGTCCACCCCTGCGTGTGACCGCCGTAAGGCTGGATGCCGTACGTGATACCGGCCAGCAGCGAGGTCAGACCGGCGGCGAAGGTGAGGTTCCCCCACCAGTCGATCCGCGCCTTCTGTCTGATCCCGGTGTCGTGCAGCGACTTGTACGCCCACACCGTGCCGATCAACCCGATGGGCACGTTCACCCAGAACACGGTGCGCCAGTTCCACTCGGACAGCGCCCCGCCGAGCACCAGCCCGATGAACGACCCGGCGATCGCGGCGACGATGTTGATGCCCAGCGCCATCCCGCGCTGCGCGGCCGGGAAGGCGTCGGTGATGATCGCCGCGGAGTTCGCCATCAGCATGGCGCCGCCGATGGCCTGGAAGACCCGCCAGCCGATCAGCCACATCGCGCCCATCGCCCCGTGGAACGGGTCGAGCGACAGCGCGATCGAGCAGACGGTGAAGACCAGGAACCCGGAGTTGTAGATCTTGACGCGCCCGAACATGTCCCCGAGCCGCCCCAGCGCCACCACGAACACCGCGGTGACGAGCATGTAGCCCATCAGCATCCAGAGCAGATAGCTGACGTTGGAGGGCTGCAGCGGATCGAGCTTGATGCCGTTGAAGATCGCCGGCAGCGAGATCAACACGATCGAGGAGTTGATCGTCGCGATCAGCATGCCCAACGTGGTGTTGGACAGCGCCACCCACTTGTAGTGCGGATGGTCGGGCCCGCGTACGGCCTTCCCAGTCGCGCTGGAAGCTTGTGTCGCAGTCATACAACCCCGCCCTCTGTCACTTACATAGTTTAGGCACGCTAAGTATATGGGGAGGGGAAGGGGCTGGCAATACGGAGGTATGACGATTGGGTCGCGGGTTGATGAGCAATTGTTCGAGTGGGTACGGGTTCGCGGCCGGCCGCCCCCTCCGCAGCCGGCCGCGTCGTCCCGCTAGATCGGGAAGGCGATGTCGCAGACCTCGTCGTCCGGGCCCGCGGCGTCCCAGTCGGTGAAGTAGACCTCGCGCGGGGGCAGGGCGGCGGTGTGGCCGTTGTCCGTCAGCCAGCGGCCGACCGCGTCGAAGGCGGACAGGATCTGGGGGAAGGCGACCTGCGCCTTGGTGATGCGCAGGTAGGCCTCGCGGTGGGCCGGCTCCTCGCGGGTGGCCGCGGTGGCGGCGGCAGCGCGGGCCGGGTCGATCGGGACGCAGACCTCCGCCGGGCCGTCGCTGTCGTGGTTGACCTCGCCGTGGTAGACCACGAAGGGTGCCGCCGAGGGGCCGCCGGCCGGAGCCGCCGCGGTGAGCAGGCGCGTCATCGCCTGGCCGATCCACGCGGGGAGTTCTTCGGGGGTGACGTGGCGCTGCTCGGTGAGCACCAGGCTCGCCGGGACGTCGCGGGTCAGGATGCGCTGTGTCTGCTTCTGGGGCTGTGTCTGGGTCATGGTGCGGGCTCCCTCGTGGCCGGACACCTCTTCGCGCACCCGGGCCGCCAGCCAGCGCTGGGCGGCGAATCTGGCCTCGGCCTCGTCCCAGTACGCCGCGACCAGTGCCTCGCGCTCGGCGGGCGGTGCCGCCAGGACCCCGGCCACGTCGGCCAGGGGCATGTCCAGGCGGCGGAGCCAGACGATCAGGCGGGCGTCGGCCAGGCGGCCGGCACGGTAGCGGCGGTAGTGGTTGGTGGCGTCGACCTCGTCGGGGACCAGCAGACCCTGCTGCTCGTACAGGCGCAGGGCCTTGGCCGAGAGCCGGGAACGGCGGCTGAAGTCGCCGCTGGTCAGCAGGTCGTCGTCGGGCATCGCGTTCGGTGTCCTCATCGGTTCGGTCCGGCCCGCGGCGATCGCCGCCGGCCTCGTGACCAGCCTCGGGTCTGCCCTTGGGGCGAGGTCAAGCTACCTGCCGGGGGGCGAAGAATCGGGTAGGCGGGTCGGTCACCCGACCCGCCTCCCACACCACCGGACATGCGGGCCACGCATCCGGCGGTTCGTCAGGCTGATCTCAACTTC